>JADKIX010000003.1:0-300000 GCA_016722635.1 Rhodospirillaceae bacterium
TGCCTTTAAAGCCCCCATCCGGCAACAATATGAAACGCAGGGCACCCCTATTATGCGCGCCAGGCTTTGGGATGATGGAATTATGACCCCCATTGATACTAGGCAAGTTCTAGGTTTAAGTTTAACGGCGGCCTTGAACGCCCCCTATTGACAAACAAATTTCGGCATTTCCGGATGTAACACTTGATTGATTTTCAAATAAAAAGCTCCGGTTGCTTATGTGAAGGCCTTGAATAGGCCCTGAGGTTCATAACGCCTTTGAAGGTTTTAATTCCAGGAACTGGAAAAAATATTCCGCCACATCGATAATGAACCAAACGTTCGGGTGATGGTTTTGGCTGCAGCACGCAAAACATTTCAACTGGTGCTGATTTACAGTGGATGCAGAAAGTCGCGGTTCGGTGAACGGAAAATACGGAAGATGCCCTTTGTCTAGCTCGGATGATGGCAAGCCTCAATAGCGGGAAAACCAACTATCGTTAAATCCAGGGTGCGGCTATGGGGAGGGTTGGATTAATCGCTGCTTGTGATATTGCGGTGGCCAGCCATTCGGCAATTTTTGTTTGTCTGAAGTCAAATTGAGGGTTATTCCTGCCGTTATTTCGCCTTATGTGATTAAAGCAATCGAGGAAAGGCAGGCGGGTCGTATGTTACAACGGAGGAAACGTTTGATGCCAGAACAGCACAACAAATTGGCTTGATCCATGCTATTGTCCAACCGGCTGATCTGGATTTGGAAATTGAAAAAATTATTGAGTCTTTATTGCAAAGGGGCGCCCTTAGCGCAACGGGAGACAAAAAACTAGTCCACGAAGTGTCGGGTCCAACCAACAATTAATATAGCCCTATCACGCCAATACTGCCGGACGGATCGCCCGCCGCCGTGTGTCCGTTGAAGGACAAGAAGGTATCAACGCCTTCCTTAAAAAATGCCGCCGTCTTGGCAAAAACAAAGAATAAGGAATAAAGCCATGTTCCAAAAGATATTGATTGCCAACCGGGGGGAAATTGCCTGTCGTATTATGGAAACAGCCCGGCTGATTTAAATATTCGCACAGTTGCTATTATTCGGATGCTGATAAATCCGCCAAACATACCCAAATGGCAGATGAAGCTTAGGGGTCCGGGGCAACAGCCGCCCAACAAAGCTACTTAAAAATTGAAAATATTATTGATGCTCTTGCGCCGGTGTGGGGCAGAGGCCGTTCATCAGGATATGGTTTTTATCTGAAAATGCCAATTTTGCTGAAGCAGTGCAACAAGCCAAGCGTGTATTTATAGGACCCCTGCATCCGCTATCCGTGCGATGGGTTCAAAGAATTGAAGCAAGAAGCTGATGGAAGCTGCGGGGTGCCTATTTACCCGGTCACCACCGGGCGGATCAGCAGGATGATAGAATTTTATTGCAAGCTGCCCAAAGGGTGGATTTCCCGTTTTAATCAAGGCGGCGGCTGGTGGTAGCGGTAAGGGGATGCGCCGGGTTGATCAGTCAGCCGATTTTATGGCCGCCTTAGCTTCGGCAAGAAGAAGCGAAGGCCGCTTTTGGGACGATGAAGCCGTGTTGGTTGAAAAATATTTTTATCACCCCGTCATATTGAGATCAAGTGTTTGCCGACCAACAGGGCAATATCGTGCATCTCTTTGAACGGGAATGTTCCATCCAAGGCGGCATCAAGAAGTCATTGAAGAACCCCCTCAGTCTTGATGACTCTAAACTTCGCCAAGAGATGGGACGGGTTGCAATCAATGCGGCAAAAGCAGTCGGTTATCAGGAAGCTAGTACGGTTGGTTTATTGTTGATCCAACAGGGTCGATTTTATTTTATGAAATGGATACCAGGTTACGCAAGTTGAACATCAGGTCACTGAGAAAATTACCGGTCAAGATTTGGTAGAGTGGCAATTATTAGTTGCAAGCGGCAAACCTTTGCCCTTATCCCAAAAAGAACTAAAAATTTACGGCCATTCTATTCAAGCGCGCATATATGCAGAAGGTCCAGATCGTGATTTCCTGCCTTCAAGCGGGCATGTCCATCATCTGCAATTACCCAAAGAGCAGCTGAACATATTTTAGTTGATTGCGCGATTGTCCGAGCGATGATGCGACCATCCATTACGGTCCGATGATGATGAAAATGGTCAGTTGGGCGGAGAAGAAGACCGCGGAAGGGCAATCAGAATTTATCTACCGCTTTATCAAGACCATTGTTTTAGGGGTAACCAATAATATTCATTTTTACAGGTCGTATTGAACCACCCTGCCTTTGTTAAGGGTACTATCGATACCCATTTTATTCGGACCTATCAACAAGATTTGCTGCCTAAACCATCAACGTCTTTGCAAGAAAAATTGGCATTGGCTGCAACGGCCGATTTCTTGAAAAAGCGGCAAAATCAGGCTATCTCTTCTCCCTGGTATAATGATCATAATTGGCGTATGAATTATATCAAAGCGGAAACCTTATCTTTTACCAAAAGGTCAAGATCAAAAACCCAAGTCTATGTGGAGAAAAAGAGGATAAATCTTTGCTTTGGGCTATCCATATAAATCAGCAGGTATTTGAAGTAGGGATAGTATCTAGAAACCAACAAACCTGGTGATCAATTTGTCAATGATCGATGGAATATACCGACTTATTGGAACCGGCAAGAATTTCATACCACTATGGATAGTAAAAATTATAAAGCACCTATATGAGTCCTTTGAAGGTAGTGGCTGCAGACGAAGTGGGCGTTATAACGAAATTAACCGCGCCCATGCCGGGTCAAATTTACTGATTTTTGTTAAGGTTGGCGATCAAGTTGAAAAAATCCACCCTCTATTGGTGTTAGAAGCAATGAAAATGGAACACACAATTCGGGCGCCAGCAGAGGGAAGATTGCCCAAATTTATGCCAGACAGGGCAATTCGTTCAAAATAGCTCTTTAATCAAATTTGAATAAAGGAATGGATCATGTCATTCCAACTAACCCAACCAACTAACAAATTTTCCTAAAAAAGTTAAAATTGTTGAGGTGGGTGCCAGAGATGGGTTGCAAAATGAACCTGATATTTTAGAAAATAAAAACCAAAGTTGAGTTGATTAACCGCTTGGCACAGGCGAGTACTCCAACATATTGAAGCCGGGGCATTTGTTTCCCTAAAAAATTCCGCAAATAGCGGAATTCTTCCGAAGTATTTGAAGGGATTGATCATACAAATGTTACATACACAGGCTTGGTGCCAAACCTGATAGGGGTTAGAGGCTGCACTAGCTGCCAAAGCAGATGAAGTTGCCATATTTGCGGCTGCTTCAGAAACGTTTTCAAAGCGTAATATTAATTGCACAATTGACGAAAGTTTTGAACGTTTTGCACCGGTTATGCACGCTGCCAAACAGGCAACAATTCCTGTTAGAGGATATTTGTCTTGTGTTCTAGGTTGTCCCTATGAAGGGAAAAATTTCTGTTCAAAAAGTCGCGGTGTTATCAAAAAATTATGGGATATAGGATGTCATGAAATTTCCTTGGGTGATACTATTGGGGTGGGTGTTGTTTCAGAAACCTATGCGTTAATCGACGCAGTTAGGCGGTCAGTCCCAGTTGAAAAAATAGCGGTGCACTTCCGCGAGCATATGGGCAAGCGCTTGCCAACATTATAGTCGCATTACAGATGGGGTTACGGTAGTTGACAGCTCGGTTGCAGGGCTCGGCGGCTGTCCGTATGCTGTTGGGGCAAGGGAATGTGGCGACTGAGGATGTGGTATATGGATTAAATAGATGGGGATCCAAACAGGAATTAACCTTGATTGGCTGGTATCTGTGGGGCAATGGATCAGCAAATTTGTAAGCGGCCTAATTCATCAAAAGCGGATGTTGCGATCGCATCGAAACAATTAAAGAAAGATTAATGCTTTTTTTCTGTAGTATCTTGAAGAAATCTACCATTTAAAAGAATCTATAAATTGTTATGAAAATAGTTGACAATCAGTGGCGTAGTTTATAAAGTCCCTGAGCTGTTTAAAATAGCCGGATGATCGATTGGCTGCTTTAAACGAATTTTTAGCCGGTTTGGCGTGTTGTATGACAAGTGAGTGAGAGAGAGAGAGGGATAGAGGAGGAATTGGAGTGAGTGGGGGATAGGTGTATCTTTTAACTCTTTGAAGATAGAAATGAGCGCTAGCGTTTAGGCATGTTAGGGTGAGAGCCTTTGATATGTTTGGACGAGAGACGTTTGAGGAAGGTTTGAAGATTAAATTGGGCTCTGATTTGCAGTTTAGGCTGTGGATCGAGTAAGTTAAACTGAGAGTTTGATCCTGGCTCAGAACGAACGCTGGCGGCACGCTTCATACATGCAAGTCGAACGGATAGTAGCAATATCATTAGTGGCGAACGGGTGAGTACAAAGTGGAACCTGCCCTTGGGTAGGGGATAACTATGGGAAACTATAGCTAATACCCTATAAGCCCTTTGGGGAAAGATATATTGCCGAAGGAAGGGCCTACGTCGGATTAGGTAGTTGGTAGGGTAAAAGCCTACCAAGCCTGAGATCCGTAGCTGGTCTGAGAGGACGATCAGCCACACTGGGACTGAGACACGGCCCAGACTCCTACGGGAGGCAGCAGTGGGGGAATATTGGACAATGGGGGGCAACCCTGATCCAGCGATGCCGCGTGAGTGATGAAGGCCTTCGGGTTGTAAAGCTCTTTTGCACGCGACGATGATGACGGTAGCGTGAGAATAAGCCCCGGCTAACTCTGTGCCAGCAGCCGCGGTAATACAGAGGGGGCTAGCGTTGTTCGGAATGACTGGGCGTAAAGGGCGCGTAGGTGGCTCTACAAGTCAGATGTGAAAGGCCTAGGCTTAACCTGGGGATGGCATTTGAGACTGTAAAGCTGAGTCCGGGAGAGGATAGCGGAATTCCTAGTGTAGAGGTGAAATTCGTAGATATTAGGAAGAACACCGGTGGCGAAGGCGGCTATCTGGAACGGAACTGACACTGAGGCGCGAAAGCGTGGGGAGCAAACAGGATTAGTACCCTGGTAGTCCACGCCGTAAACGATGAGTGCTAGACGTTGGAAGGTTTACCTTTCAGTGTCGCAGCTAACGCATGAAGCACTCCGCCTGGGGAGTACGGTCGCAAGATTAAAACTCAAAGGAATTGACGGGGGCCCGCACAAGCGGTGGAGTATGGTTTAATTCGACGCAACGCGAAGAACCATACCAGCTCTTGACATGGGAAGTATGGGTCACAGAAATGAGATCCTTCAGTTCGGCTGGCTTCCACACAGGTGCTGCATGGCTGTCGTCAGCTCGTGTCGTGAGATGTTGGTGTTAAGTCCCGCAACGAGCGCAACCCCATGTTCAGTTGCCATCAGGTTAAGCTGGGCACTTTGAACAAACTGCCGGTGATAAGCCGGAGGAAGGCGGGGATGACGTCAAGTCCTCATAGCCCTTACGGGCTGGGCTACACGTACTACAATGGTGGTGACAGAGGGACGCAATAGGGCAACCTGGAGCAAATCCTCAAAAGCCATCTCAGTTCAGATTGTTCTCTGCAACTCGAGAGCATGAAGTTGGAATCGCTAGTAATCGCTAATCAGCAGGTAGCGGTGAATACGTTCCCGGGCCTTGTACACACCGCCCGTCACACCATGGGAGTTGGTTCTACCTGAAGCTGGTGTTGCTAACCGCAAGGAGGCAGCCAACCACGGTAGGGTCAGTGACTGGGGTGAAGTCGTAACAAGGTAGCCGTAGGGGAACCTGCGGCTGGATCACCTCCTTTCTAAGGATGTTAACCAGCAATGGTTAACCAACCTTACATAATATACTACTAATTCATACCCTATCTTCAACCCCACACCCAACCCACCTCCCTCCCATCCCTTCTCCTCCTTTACTCATTTATCATCTTTAGAGATTCTTATTTGTGAAGCGATACCATTTGGTTGGTATCGCTTTTTGTTTTTTTGGTTAATTATACATTTGAGTAAATTCAAAAATTAATTGACTAATTTAAAGGACGAAATTCTAATAAAGCCCATGGATGAGCGTCAGAAAAATAGTTTTTGATTTTTATTATAATGCCAAGCGCCGTAACAGCTTCACGGTATAGAGGAACCTGCTCAATAAAGGATTTTGTGGCAAAATAAGCGTGCTCGAAGATGCCGTAAATAAAAATAGGTTCTTTAATTACTGAGTCAGAAGAAATTTCTCGTAGACTGGAAGTTATCCAAACAGTAGCAATCCGCGCGATTTGCAAATAGCATCACAATCTATGATCAGGTTATTGAAGATTATCATCTATTACACCCCGTCTTACCGAAATAAAATGTTATAACTTAGCCTGGTGAAAGAAAACTATTATGAAAAATATATTATGTTATGGCGATTCAAATTTGCGGGGATGCATTCCAGCAAGTTTTGATGAAAAACATCCCTCCATTCGAGATATGCGCGCGATCAACGCTGGCCCGGTATTTTGCAAAGAAAGCTGCAAGCAATATCATATTATTGAAGAAGGATTGGCTGGTCGAACGACTAATCTTGATGAGCTTATTCCTAATAAACCCCAAGAAACGGTTGGAAGGATTTACAGTTGTTTTTAGAGTCTCATTATCCCCTTGAGATTGTTAGCTTAAGCTTAGGAACAAATGATATCAGGGCACGATTTAATCGCACGCCTGAGCAAATTACGCAAGCAATGAGCCAACTGATTGAATTAGTTGAAATTCCAACAAGGTCCATCAGGCCAAGCCCCGAAATTTTATTGATAGCGCCGCCGATCATCAGACAACCTGAAATTTTTCTGCTTCATTTCAACTTGAATTTCCACTAGAAGCCATCAAAATTCAGAAAAATTACCTATTTTTTTACCAAAATTATCACAAAACAAGAAATTGGGTTTTAGACGCTTCCAAGATTGTCACTTCTAGTAAATTGGATGGGGTGCATTGGGAAGCATAACATCAAATATTGGCCGAAGCTATTCTCACGAAAATAAAAATGATGAGCGAGAAGTAAGTTCCAAATTTTGTTTTTTGTGGTATAAATATATGCTAAAAGTATTTGAAAGGAAACATTATGTTTAAAAAATACGCTTTTATTGTAGCTTTATTATCAAGCTTTGTATTAACAAATATTTCTTATGCGGATTGCACAGATGAGGAGATAGACGCAAAAGCTCGATTTATTATCGACAAGACCATAATGGGTCAAATATCATCAAGTGACATGGACGACATTGTTAATCAGGCCGATGAAGCGGCTTTACTGGCTTATGCGGGCAAATTGCGAACGAAGCTTGCCAGAGTATGATGATATCATCGTAGATACAACTTAAACAAATAAACTACTTATTAGCGGCTCACCCAATTTAATTATATAAAAATGAAGATCATGCAGGGAAAACAGTTTTTAGTTTAAACTTTGTCACTTATTATTTTAGAAGCACTTTACCCAGTTATTAGAGGTAAGGATTAGAGGATGCCTAAGCAATTCTGAGCACCTCTTAAACTTTTAAAATTTCTCTGATTAAACTGGTGAGACGCTCGTTTGACATCGCTCGACTATTATATATTTGATGAATGAAAGATATCGTGCATCCTCTAGGATTTACTCATCGAAACAACGAATCATTTTAATTCGATGCAAACAGGCAATTGCAATGAGCTGGTTGTTTTTCTTTTTTAAAATTCATTTTAAAAAAGAAAAACTGCTTAAATCTTAGGGCGTGTGATCAGTTGAGCCAGGTGATGGAAGCGGCGAGATAAATAGCTGCAAGGAAGTTAACGGCTCGCTTATCGTACCTTATGGCGATAGCGCGGTATTGCTTGAGGTTGGCGAAGAAATTCTCAATCAGGTGTCGAGCTTTGTAGGTATGGGGATCGTCAGTTCGTTTGATGATCCGGTTGGATTTTGGTGGGATATGGAAGTTCCCGAACCTTTCGGGCAGGTCACGCCACGCAATCCCCGCACCATACCGGTACAACACACCTTCCACAAATAACCGGTTGTCCTTAGCTCTACCTCCAACATGTCCCTCCCGTCCAGGTAATAAATCCTTGATCCGATCCCATTGATCATCCCGCAACCCATATCGTCTCTTCATTCATAGACCCCTCCATCCAGCCTATCCATACTGAATCACTTCCTCCTTTCTTTCACAACCCCTTAACTGATCACACACCCTAGGTTGTTAAAATTTATTTTTCAAAGAAATTTTTTGGATGGGAATGCAAATATCCGTCAGAAGTTCTGGTTCTGGGGTGGACATAGGGGTGTTTAAATAAATTTCCAAACATGGTCTTTTATCATCGGGCATGTAGCCACTTGTTGGTACCCAAGTTCCCATCATTTCTTGAAAGATTTCCCCAATTTGTTTATAAGAACCTTGATGGCGAGTAATCGCCCATAACCCAGCGGGGAATTTAATGATTTGGACAAGTTTTTCCTTTTTTAAATTTGTATCTTTTGGCATGGAAATAGCTGCATCAAAACGTAATTGATGGGCTGGAACCACGGTTGGGTCATCCGCAGAAAAACCATACATATTTGGCATGGGGTGCAGTAGTCCGTTTGAGCCTGCCCAGGCAAATAATTGCTTATAGGTATCGCCAACTTCGTGATAGGGTCCAATATGGCGAATATAGGCAATGGGGTGTTCTTTGATTTCTTCGATTCGTACTTTCATGGTGGTCTCTCCGATAATAGGTTGTAAGTCTAGTTTTAAGGGGAAAAAATTCAACCGGACAGCATAGGAAGCATGGGTTTGAAAATCTGCCATTGCTTTTCCTATGGTTACTTTTGATGGGTTAAAGCCAAAATGCTTTTTGAAAGCCCGACTGAATGATTCAACATTCTCATAACCAACTTCAAAAGTAGCTTCGGTTACATCCAGTTTTTGCTGCATAAGCATGTAATAAGCATATTCCAAACGGATGCGCCGGGTTAGGTCGGCAACCGTTTCTCCTGTCAATCCCCGAAAAATCCGATGAAAATGAAAGGTGAAAAACAGGCAATCTTGGCCAGCGTTTCCAAAGAAACGGATTGATCAAGATGCTGGCAAATATATTCTAAGAACGCTGGATGCGATCAATATATATTTGCGTTGTACCATTTTTATTCTCATGATTTCCCGTGTTTTTCGACCAGTAGGTTGAACTATTTCTCCTTGGTGTGGCAGATGATAGCTAGTTTTTTATCAAGCTGCTTGACTAAACTTGCTAGTTTTGTTGATCAGTTAGTTTCTTTATTCTTAATGATCAAAAGTTCAACTGGGGAAGTGTTTCTTTTCTTCTTTTCTTGATAGACTTGAAAGAAAATGTGATTATTGGTCGATTAGTAACGGCAGGAATAAGATTCAGAAACATTTTAAAGGGCAAATAAACTATTTATCCATCTATTATATAAGGGTTTTTTATTCCTAATAATCATAATAAAATATTATTAGAAACTTATTGACAGGGGGGTATCTTCAGCTTATAACCGTAACCCGTTGCCAGTGTTTATGGTAATGATATTTGGCCGCTTTACGAAGCAGCCGATGTTATATGACAGGTGAGAGAGGAAGGAATGTTAGGGGTTAGCTGTAGCTATTGCTGTGGGACGTGAGTCTTGTGGTGATGGGGATGGTTAGCCAGGCTGGCTGAGGGGAGTTGGTATAACTTAGTTGGCGAAGTTTATGTTGATGGTGTGGCCTTAAGGGTTGCAGATTGATGTGGGCGAAGGTGACAGACCGGAATACGTGAAGTATAGAAAAGAAGGTTAACCTTGGCTATTGCTGTGCTATTGTTGGGCTTAGGCTTGATAGTGGCGAGGTAGTGGCTGAGAGTTTACGAAGAAGAAAGAAATGAGTTGAGGGATTAAGTGTGACTGTTTTGAATTGAGCGGGGAGTGATCTCTGTGCGAGGAGAAGCGGTTGCGATCAAGCGCGAATAAGAGCATTTGGTGGATGCCTTGGCACTAAGAGGCGAAGAAGGACGTGATACGCTGCGATAAGCTACGGGGAGGGTGCGAATGACCAGTGATCCGTGGATGTCCGAATGGGGAACCCAACCCTTAGGGGTTATCACAAACTGAATACATAGGTTTGTGAAGCGAACCCGGTGAACTGAAACATCTCAGTAACTGGAGGAAAGAAATCAACCGAGACTCCGCGAGTAGTGGCGAGCGAAAGCGGAAGAGGCCAGTGGTTATAATGTAAGAACCGGAAATGTCTGGAAAGGCAAGCGAGAAAGGGTGATAGCCCCGTACGGGTAGAAAGCAATATAATCCTTGAGTAAGGCGGGACACGTGAAATCCTGTTTGAAAATGGGGACCACCCTCCAAGCCTAAGTACTCCTTAGTGACCGATAGTGAACAAGTACCGTGAGGGAAAGGTGAAAAGCACCCCGATGAGGGGAATGAAATAGACCTGAAACCGAATGCTTACAAGCAGTAGGAGCCATCATGACCTTCGGGTTGTGTGTGGTGACTGCGTACCTTTGTATAATGGGTCAGCGAGTTAGTCACGAGCGAGCTTAAGCCGATAGGTGTAGGCGTAGCGAAAGCGAGTCTGAATAGGGCGATAGTTCGTGGGATTAGACCCGAAACCAAGTGATCTAGCCATGGGCAGGTTGAAGGATGGGTAACACTATCTGGAGGACCGAACCCACGTCTGTTGAAAAAAGACGGGGATGACCTGTGGTTAGGGGTGAAAGGCTAATCAAACTTGGAAATAGCTGGTTCTCCGCGATATCTATTTAGGTAGAGCGTTGATGGATTACCACTGGGGGTAGAGCACTGGATGGGCTAGGGGAGCGCGAGCTTTACCAAACCTAACCAAACTCCGAATACCGGTGAGTAGAAGTCAATAGGCAGACCATGGGTGCTAAGGTCCGTGGTCGTGAGGGGAAGAGCCCAGACCGCCATCTAAGGTCCCTAAATCATGGCTAAGTTGGAAAGGATGTGGGAAGACCAAGACAATCAGGAAGTTGGCTTAGAAGCAGCCATCTTTTAAAGAAAGCGTAATAGCTCACTGATCTAGAAAAGTCGTCCTGCGCCGAAAATGTATCGGGGATTAAGCCATGTACCGAAGCTGCGGGTTTGTGAAACACGGGAGTGTCCACAAGCGGTAGCGGAGCGTTCCGTAGGCCTGTGAAGGTGTTCCGTGAGGAATGCTGGAGGTATCGGAAGTGAGAATGCTGACACGAGTAGCGATAAAAAGTGTGAGAAACACTTTCGCCGTAAGTCCAAGGGTTCCTGCGCAAGGTTAATCCGCGCAGGGTGAGCTGGTCCCTAAGGTGAGGCCGACAGGCGTAATCGATGGGAACCTGGTTAATATTCAGGGCCTGCTAGAAGTGACGGATGCTGTAAATTGTTCTTGCCGGATGGAAGTGGTGAGGGCCTGTGAAGGTGTCCCAGGAAATAACTCTAGCGTATAGACCGTACCCCAAACCGACACAGGTGGACTGGTAGAGTATACCAAGGCGCTTGAGAGAATGATGTTGAAGGAACTCGGCAAATTGCCCTTGTAACTTCGGAAGAAGAGGGCCCTATTTGTGGGCAACCATGAATAGGGGGCACATAATTGGGGGTAGCGACTGTTTAACAAAAACACAGGACTCTGCGAAGCCGGAAGGCGACGTATAGGGTCTGACGCCTGCCCGGTGCCGGAAGGTTAAGAGGAGGAGTGCAAGCTCTGAATTGAAGCCCGGTAAACGGCGGCCGTAACTATAACGGTCCTAAGGTAGCGAAATTCCTTGTCGGGTAAGTTCCGACCTGCACGAATGGCGTAACGACTTCCCCACTGTCTCCAACATCAACTCAGCGAAACTGGATTCTTCGTGAAGATACGGAGTACCCGCGGCTAGACGGAAAGACCCCATGCACCTTTACTATAGCTTTGCAGTGGTATTAGGGAAGAGATGTGTAGGATAGGCGGGAGCCGATGAAGCGCTGGCGCTAGCTGGTGTGGAGGCAACCTTGAAATACCGCCCTTTTGTTCTCTGATATCTAACCGAGCCTCAAAAACGGGGGCCGGGACCCTGCATGGTGGGTAGTTTGACTGGGGCGGTCGCCTCCCAAAAGGTAACGGAGGCGCGCGATGGTGGGCTCAGGTTGGTCGGAAATCAACCGCTGAGTGTAATGGCACAAGCCCGCCTGACTGCGAGACTGACAAGTCGAGCAGAGACGAAAGTCGGCCATAGTGATCCGGTGGTTCTGAGTGGAAGGGCCATCGCTCAACGAATAAAAGGTACGCTGGGGATAACAGGCTGATCTCCCCAAGAGTCCATATCGACGGGGAGGTTTGGCACCTCGATGTCGGCTCATCACATCCTGGGGCTGGAGCAGGTCCCAAGGGTATGGCTGTTCGCCATTTAAAGTGGTACGTGAGCTGGGTTCAGAACGTCGTGAGACAGTTCGGTCCCTATCTACCGTGGGTGTTGGAGTATTGAGAGGATCTGTCCCTAGTACGAGAGGACCGGGATGGACGTACCTCTGGTGTACCTGTTGTCGCGCCAGCGGCATGGCTGAGTAGCTAAATTGGGACGGGATAACTGCTGAACGCATCTAAGCGGGAAACCCACCTCGAAATAAGTTCTCCCTATGAAGGCCGTGGTAGACCACCACGTTAATAGGCCGGAAGTGGAAGTGCCGTAAGGCATGTAGCTAACCGGTACTAATCGCCTCATTGGCTTATCGCATCTTTGCTGATCCGCGCACAGAGATCAAACTCTGTTGGATCAAGGAAAAACAGTGACACGGATACCCCAACTTCTTATCTGTTCTATACTTCACGCATGATGTGTTGACGAAACCTGGTGGTTATAGCGAGGAGCCTACACCCGATCCCATCCCGAACTCGGCCGTGAAAATCCTCCGCGCCCATGGTACTGTGTCTTAAGGCACGGGAGAGTCGGTCACTGCCAGGTCCCGTCAACACATCATATCCTCCCTCACCTCCATATAATCCCACCACACCCCAACACACATACCCTAACGCGGGGTGGAGCAGCCCGGTAGCTCGTCAGGCTCATAACCTGAAGGCCGCAGGTTCAAATCCTGCCCCCGCAACCAAACTTATTTTTATGTCATTATTCAAAAATAATTTTTATTGACTTCTTTCAAAATAATTTTGAAATGGAAACTCATTTTTAAATTTTTTCCATATTAAATTGACAAGGTTGTGGGTTCCACTTACTACTGAGTCTGGAATCAATATTAACTGATATCACTTCCAGTGGGGCCATTCCTAATGTCTCAATTTCCCGAACAAAATTCCTCTCTTTATAACAAAGATTTAGCACCCATTCCTGCCGATAAACGCAGCTGGAATACCTGGAACTATGCGGCCTTATGGATTAGCATGAGTTTGTGCATCCCAACTTATATGATGGCTAGTTCCTTGATTGGGGGTGGCATGAATTGGTGGCAAGCCATTCTGACCGTCTTTTTAGGAAATGTGATTGTCTTAATTCCCATGATTTTAAATGGTAAGGCTGGGGCAAAATACGGCATTCCTTTTCCCGTACTTGCAAGGTCGAGTTTTGGTGTTAAGGGAGCTAATATTCCTGCTATGCTGCGTGCCATCGTTGCATGTGGCTGGTTTGGTATCCAAACCTGGATAGGGGGATTTGCAACTTATCAAATGCTCCGCTTATGGATTCCTTCCCTTGAAACATTATCACCGATTTTCCCTGATTCTTTTGGATTGCCAACAGGACCAGCCATTTGTTTCTTATTATTTTGGCTGCTCAACATGTTGATTGTTTTTTTGGGGGTTGAAAGCATTCGCAAATTATTGGTTGTTAAAGCCATCTTTTTACCTATTGCAGCGTTAGCGTTGCTATTTTGGGCAATTGATGCTGGCAACGGTTTGGGTCCGATTTTAAATCAGCCTTCCAAATTTGCTTCCAATGCAGAGTTCTTTAACTTCTTTTTTCCGGCGTTAACAGGGATGGTTGGTTTCTGGGCCACTCTATCGCTCAATATCCCTGATTTCACCCGCTATGCTAAAAGCCAGAAAGCACAAATGCTAGGCCAAGCTATTGGCTTGCCACCAGCCATGACTTTATTTGCCTTTATTGGCGTGGTCGTTACTTCGGCTACGGTTATCATCTATGGTGATGCTATTTGGGACCCGATAGTTTTAACAAGTAAATTCAGTAGCAAGATATTAATTAGTGTAGCCATGATCGCCATCGCCATTTCCACATTGGCCACCAATATTGCAGCCAACATTGTAAGCCCGGCCAATGATTTTTCTAATCTTGCACCGTCAAAAATTAATTTTAAATTGGGCGGATTAATCACAGGTATTATTGGAATTTTAATTATGCCTTGGAAATTGATTGCGGATCCAAGCGGCTATATCTTTACCTGGCTGGTGGGTTATTCTGCTTTATTGGGGCCTATTGGTGGTATTATGATCGCTGATTATTATTTTGTTCGTAAGCAGCAGTTAAATGTTGAAGCCTTGTATCAACATCAGGGGCAATATAGCTTTCATAAAGGGTTTAATTATCCAGCTATCATCGCTTTGTTGGTGGGCATATTGCCAAACATTCCAGGATTTTTAACCACTATTCATCTAATCCCGCTGAATACCGTACCTGGCTGGGTTGCAGAATTATATAATTATTCTTGGTTTGTGGGGTTCTTTATTTCAGGCGTCCTTTACAGCTTATTGATGTCGCCTAACAAACCTATTGTTACAGAGAAATAAATCCCGAAATGTCAATCAATGCGTTGATTGCGATAGATTTGATTATTATCAGCAATTTATATCGGCTTTAGCAGGATCAAATGCTGCTGATTTCATTTTTAAAACCAGGTCAAGAGGGGGATTTTTTGCGAGGCGTGCCATTGTATTTTCGCAAGATCCGCTTAGCCCTGGTTTCAGAAGTTTTAAATGCCATTGATATGATTGTGACCATCAACAAAATCAGGAAAATGGTTGATGCGAAAATGTCTGAACCCCGATGCTCCAGGACATTATAGGAACGATACCCATCGGCATAGACTTTGCTGCCACGTTTGAGCACGCCAAAGACTGGCACCTTGCCAGCCGCATCTCGTCGACCGCGTTTACCTTTCCTAACCCCGCCAAAGTAACTCTCATCCACTTCAATCTCCCCATCAAACGGCACATCATCTGTAATCTTCTTAGCAATAATCTCCCGTAACTGATGGTAAAAAAGAGCGGCTGTATTTGGATGTACTCCAATCACATCCACAGCTGAACGGGCCGTCACCTCCATCACAAAATATTCAGTCAGTTTACTTCATTGATTTATCCTAATACGACAATGTCTTAGCCCCATATTTCCATCCTAGATATTTCGTTTATCTAGTACAGCCCCATAATCAATGTTCAAAATAATGATAGGTAAAATCGCAGATAGTATTTATGGGTATAAAAATAGACTTTCCTTATAAATCAGATGGATGATCGCTGTTTTTTTACTTTTATTTTTCTGCTAAAAACCCTGCTAGCTTTTTTTTAACCCCTGGCCATTCGGGTTGGATGATGCTGAAATAAACCGTATTTACATATTCCCCTTCGGCGGTTTGGGCGGTCCAACGCAATTCGCCTTCTTTTTTAGCGCCAATTCGCAGAATTGCTTTTTGGGAGCGTTCGTTAATGGATAGCGTTTTCAGGGCTACGCGAACAAATCTTAAAGTTTCAAAACAATGTGTTAGCAGTAAATATTTGCATTCCGTATTAACGCGACTGCGCATCACTTCTGGTGCAATTGATGTCCAACCAATTTCTAAAGACTTATTTTCTAAGGAAATATCAGCCAAGCGGGTGGTGCCAACAATTTTATTCAATACCTTATCAAAAATGATAAAAGGGACAATCTCCTTCTTTTCAACCCCAGCTAATGCGACTTCCATATATTTTTTTAAATCTTCTTTGTTTTTTACTTTATCAACGCGGTATTTCCAGATATCTTGCCATCTGTTATTGCCAACAAGTGCTTCGTAAAGCCCGTCCAAATGGCTGATATTCATGGGTGTTAACTTAACATGTAAGCCTTCAAGGGTAACTGGGGAAATAATCATAATTAATCTCTGTTTGAATAAGGCAATAACTATTACAACTTGTTCGTGAATTTTTATAAAAAATCTTCCTCAAGTAGAAGCGGTTTTTAGCAGGTTGCCAGGATAATTGGCTTGTATCAAGAATTTTATATGTAAAGAAAATAGCCATTATGCGTCATACAGATATTTTAAAACTATTACTATTGGCAGCTATCTGGGGGGGATCATTCATATTTATGCGGGTAATATCCCCTGTATTAGGCGCTATCATGACGACCAATTCCAGGTTGTTAATCGGCGGGGTGGTTTTGTTAGTATATTACTTTTTTGCCAAAATACCTATTGGATGGCGGGATAATTGGAGGCAATATTTGATGATCGGCCTTGTTAATTCCGCTTTACCTTTTTCTCTCTATGCTTACGCTCTTTTACATATCCCTGCTTCATACGCGGTGGTTTTAAATACCACCACACCACTTTTTGCCGCCCTATTTGCTTGGATATGGTTGGGGGAGGGGATGACCATAAAGAAAGTGGCTGGTTTTATCGTCGCTGCCGCTGGAGTAGCCCTGGTTGTTAACATAGGCTCATCTGAAGTAGATGGGGATTTCCTGTTAGCGGTATTGGCTTGTTTAGCGGCTACCGCCTGTTACGCATTGGCAGGCGTTTATGTTAAAAAATTTGCCGGGCATATCAAACCACTAGGAATAGCTGCTGGCAGCCAATTGTTGGCAGCACTGGTGCTGTTGCCTATCTCCGCAACACAGGAGATTAGCGGAATGATTGATACACATGTCATCATTAATCTTTTAGGGCTTGCCTTATTGTCAAGTGCGTTGGCTTATGTACTCTTTTTCCAATTAATTGCCAATATTGGCCCAACACGTGCCATGACAGTTGCTTATTTAATGCCTGTTTTTGGAATGATGTGGGCAAATCTTTTTTTAAATGAGGTGATCACCTTACAAATGGTTGCTGGGACAGCGTTGGTGATTTCTGGGATTTGGCTAGTGGTGCAAAAAGCTGTTAAAAAATAGGCTTTATTGCAGTATAAATGTTATTAGCGTTTGATTAGATATTTGATTCTTTATAAGAATTTACCATAATGTAAGAATGGGTTGCAGTATTATGCTAGAAATACGTCCAAATTGTGAATGTTGTAATAAAGACCTTTCGCCTGCTTCCGAAGAGGCCATGATTTGTACGTTTGAGTGTACTTTCTGTAGATTATGTGCCCAGGATAAATTTCATATGACTTGCCCAAATTGTGGTGGTAATCTGGCAGATCGACCAATTCGCCCCAGTCATTTATTAAATAAATATCCTGCTTCTACCAAGAGAGTTGTTAAAAATTATCCATAATTAAGATTGGAATTGGACAGCCCGCATGGATAAAGATCCTAGTTCCATTCCTTCATAGGGAAAAGACAATATATCTTGTCGGTCACTAGCCTCTAATTGTAAAACGGGAACGTCAGCTTTAGGATAAAGATGTTTGAGAATCGACCAAGTCCCATGATCTAGTCCCCAACTGGTATCTGGTTCCACAAGAATGGGGCGTAGCGACTGAATAACTTCATCGGCAATTGCTAACGAACCGCGAGCCGGATATTGCACATCATACAAGACCTGGGAAAATCCATAAAAATCATGAATTGTCGGGGGTTTAAGAATTTTTAAAACCTTCGTGCCGATCGTTTCCCAAGGGGTGGAGATGCAAAAGATGGTTTTTGGTTTAGGGATATTTTGGGCAGCTTGGCAAAGGAAATCGACAAAGGGGTTTTGATGAATAACATTCCTAGGTAACCCATGGCCAAAAAATATAACTGGTGTTTTTGAGGGTTTTATCCAGTTTCATAATGCCCTTGGGTAATCCTTTTGTTTAGCCAATTTTTTGTTTAGTGAGTCTGTCCGCAGCGATCCAGGTAATAAAGCAAATTTCATTTTTCCCCCAGTATAAGCGATTAGTTTTTTCATCAATGAAATATTATCCCATGATCACCAAAAAATACCATATTTATAATAAAAAAGGAAAAATAGGCAAACAAACATCGATTGACAAAAAAAGTAATTTTTGACTAACTGCTTGAGCGTTTCTGTTAAAGGTATCATTTAACCAATTTATAGAATTGGGACAGACAGTGTCTGATTATTGCGGCAACTCAACTGTGTACATGTGTTAATTTTTTAGGCATATTTCATGGCATCTTCAACTTCCCATTCTTCTAAAGACCATTCTTTCTTCGCAATTTCATTGATATTAAGTGCTGCTTTGGTGTTTGCAATGATCGATGGTATATCGCAGCATTTGGCTGGTAAATATCCTGCTTTCCAAGTCATCTGGATGCGATATGGTTTTAGTGCAATCGTTTTACTGCCGTTTATTTGGCGCCATGGGTTGATAAAAACAGTCAAAACTGCCGCTTGGAAATTTCAGTTATTGCGCGCGTTCTTTGTTTTTTTATCGGGGACTGCTTTTATACTAGGTCAACAACATCTCGCCTTACCCGTAGCCACCGCGATCAGTTTTGCCTCACCGTTTTTTATTACCCTTCTTTCAATCCCGTTTTTGGGCGAGAAGGTCGGGCTTCGTCGTTGGACAGCGGTAACTACAGGGTTTATTGGAGTTCTTTTAATATTTCCCATTTCCGGCGAACAGCTGGTTGATCCAACGGTACTTTATCCCCTTTTTTCCGCCGCAAGCTGGGCCATGGCGATGGTTATTACCCGTAAGATGGGGGATAGGCAGCATCCCCTCACAACATTGTACTATACAACATTAGGTGGATTCCTGATTACCAGTACTTTAATTCCTTTTTTCTGGTTAACCCCCGATTTTGAGGGATGGGTGTTCATGGCATTAATCGGATTGCTTTATACCATTGCCCAGTTCCTGGTTATCCGGGCTTTCAGTTTGGTTTCTGCTTCAGTGATTGCACCATTCAGTTACAGTCAGCTCATTTGGGCGATTACTATCGGCATGATTTTCTTCAACAGCTTTCTGGATACACGCGGGTGGGTCGGTATTGCTATCATTATTGCCAGCGGTGTCTATGTTTGGTACCGTGAACGGGTGCTGCATCGCCGCAGTTTGGCAATAGTGCCTCATTTATAATAAAAAGTTTTCAGCCTAGTAATAAGCCAATATCGCAAGATAGATAAAACAACATAAAAATATACTTGCTTATTGCAACGGGATGTGGTTAGAAATTGATAATGATTATCAATATCGCTAATCTAGCAAAAAAGGAAAAATAATGAAATCTTCATTTTATATTACTATGGGGCTTATATCCGCTGGTTTTATAGGTGCTGCTCACTTGCAAGCAGCCGAATATCCCATTGGCAAACCCAAAATAATCAATGGAATGGAAATTGCTGCGGTTTATTTACAGCCGATTGAGATGGAACCTGCTGGAATGATGGGTGACCCAGGACTTGCAGATATTCATTTGGAAGCTGATATTCACGCAACTGCAGATAATAAAAATGGTTTTGCCGATGGGGAATGGATGCCTTATTTAGACATTCACTATACATTAAAAAAATTGGATAACGGACAAGAAATGACGGGCGAGATGATGCCAATGGTCGCCAGTGACGGCCCTCACTATGGTGATAACGTCAAACTAATGGGGCCAGGGCGGTATCTTTTGTCGCTGACCATTATGTCTCCCGCTGATAATCAACATGCCCATTTCGGCAGACATGTGGACCCAGAAACCGGTGTTGATCCTTGGTTTAAAACTTTTACCGTGGAGTATGATTTTGTATTCGCAGGTGTTGGTAAGAAGGGTGGATATTAGTTTTTATAAATGATCAAGAGGTCTAACATGTTACTGCAGAGACCAGGGTTGCCTGTTTTTAGCATTTTGGCTTTAGTGCTGATGATATATTGGCCTATAGGGGCTAAAGCACAAGATATGCCGGTGTTTAAAATTGAGTTTAATGATGGGAAAATCACTCCTTTGCTGCTGGAGGTACCTGCCAACCAGCCTTTTAAAATCGAACTTTTTAATACGGGAAAAACCCCGGTGGAGTTCGAAAGCTTGGAGCTGCGCAAAGAAAAAGTATTGGGCCCGCAGACACAATCTTTTATGGTTATTCGCAGATTGGCCCCCGGTGAATACAAGTTTTTTGATGATTTTCATTTGGATGCCCCGCATGCGGTCATCCGGGCAATCCTAAAATGATAGGGAGGTAAAGGCCTTGCTGGGACAATTTGGGCAGATAAGTTTTGTGGTTTGGCGTGAAAGTGTTGAAGCCTTATTGATCATCGGTATTTTAAATGCGTGGCTGACGCAACAGGGGGGGGATGTTGCGAAGCGCGGGCAATTTTTTTTAGGGATGGGGGCGATCGCGGGTTGCTTGGTTGCTATATTTTTTGCTTATATTATTCTAACTTTTAGCCAAGCATTGTCTGAAGAAACTTTTGAATATTTCCAGATTGGGATGGTATTTATTGCGGCTATCCTGATCTTGCAAATGGTTGTGTGGTTAAGGCGACATGGGCGGGGGTTAAAGAAAAATTTAGAAAAACATGCGAGCCGCTTTGCTGAACAAGCGCAATGGGGAGGAATATTTCTTTTAACAATGCTGGCGATTGTGCGTGAAGGCAGTGAGACAGTCATTTTTTTGTATGGCATTATCGCGTCTCATTCCGCCATTAATGTATGGGGGTTAATCACCGCTATTGTGATAGGTTTTGCCTGTGCTTTATTCACCTATTATTTAATTCAGCTGGGCCAACGGTATATCTCTTGGAAAACATTTTTTCGTATGACGGAACTGATGCTGTTATTCTTGGGGGCTTCCCTATTGATCAATGGCATTGATCATCTGTTTTCCTTGGGGATTATTGAAGACGGCGGCCCGATTTTGTGGGATAGTTCGGCGATCATTGATGATACAAGCGTGGTTGGCAATCTATTGGCAGGTCTTACGGGATATCGCGCCCGCCCGGATATTGTTTGGCTGATTAGCTATGGGTGTTACTGGCTGTTTGTCATGGTATTACTAAGGGTAACGAATAGATCGCAGCAGCCCAACCTATGAACAGTAAGATTAAGGCACATCCGGCAACATCATGGCTTAAAGTTTTGGGTGATTGGTTGTTGCGCCACCAGCGCACTATTAAAATCATCCAGTGGATGGTGGTGATATTTTATCTGGTTTTGATTATTGTACCAGCCATTCTTCCCTTGCCAGGGCGTTCGGCGCATATTTGGGATAATTTGACGGTTTTTGCCCAATTTATTTTCTGGGGCATATGGTGGCCTTTTGTCCTATTAAGTATGGTGCTTGTCGGGCGAACTTGGTGCGGCATTTTCTGTCCGGAGGGTACCTTAACCGAAGCCATCAGCCATAGGGGATTAGGGCGCGCTATCCCCAAATGGCTGAAATGGCCGGGCTGGCCTTTTGTAGCTTTTAGCTTGACGACAATTTATGGTCAAATGATCAGTGTTTACCAATATCCAAAAGCGGTATTGATAATCCTTGGGGGATCGACTTTAGCTGCCATGGTTATAGGTTTTTTATATGGTCGCCGCAAACGTGTTTGGTGTCGGTATTTATGTCCGGTTAACGGTGTTTTTAAATTGCTTGCAAAGGTGGCACCTGTCCATTACCGCGTTGATCAAGAAGCTTGGCTTGAGTCCCAAAATCGTGGTCATGAAGATACCCAATCTTCAACGCTTAATTGTGCGCCGATGGTGGTTATCAGGCAAATGCAAGGGGCATCCGATTGCCATATGTGCGGGCGTTGCCAGGGATTCCGCCAGGCCGTTGAATTATCCGTCAGGTCGCCCAACCATGAAATCCTTAACGTCGGGCAGCGACAAAACAGCCATTGGGATACAATTTTAATATTGTTCGGGTTAATGGGGATTGCCAGTGCTGCTTTTCAATGGAGCGGCAGTTCTTGGTATGTGGGGTTAAAACAATTGTTAGCAGAATGGCTGATTAATCAGGATATTTTGTTTCCTATCACCTTAACAGCACCATGGTGGATACTAACAAATTATCCGTTGCAAAATGATGTCATGACCTTATTGGATGGCATAGTATTGCTGGGCTATATTGGTATTTCAGCCCTATTAATTGGGTCTGTTTTGTTTTGCCAGCTGGTTATCACAAATTATTTTTTAGGGCCTTGGTCGTGGCGCCGGTTTCACCATTTAGTACAAGCGTTTATTCCTTTGGCGGGATGCGGTGTCTTCTTGGGGCTTTTTGGCTTGACGATCCAATTCTTAAAACGGGAAGGGATTGATATCGCTTATTTGCAAAATTTACGTATCTTATTGCTTATGGGGGCAGGGTTATGGTCGTTATATTTGGGGATTAAAATTATTCATCAATCAAGCCCAAATAAACGAAAGTATTTGGCTTATTCAGGATTAACAACTGCGGTTATGACATCGGCAGCGATATGGGTGTTATCGATTTGGCCTAAAACATTAATGCTTATTAATCTATTTTAATAAAAAATGATGATTGAGCAATTCTCTTGAATAAATAACTAACAATTGCCATTCAAGCATTAATGTGATAGTAAAATACCAAATTAAAGCTGGACAATCTGTTCACCTTATCAAATCTTATCCTGACATATCTTAGGAGTAGGTCTTTATGAAGAAAAGTAATACAAGCGTTTTATTCGGCACGTTATCCATCAGTATGTTGCTGGCCACGACAGCTTTAACCCAGCAACCTAGTATGGTTCCAGGACGTTTATATGGAGGTGATATGGCGGAATCGGCGATTGCCTCCACCCTTACCCAAGATAAAGGATATGTGATTGTTGGCCAGACCGGTTCCTTCGGCCGTCCTGAACAAGATGTGTGGGTGTTACGGTATGACCCCTCTGGATTACTGGCATGGACAACCGCTATCCCTGGTATTCAACGCGGGGTGGTTGCGAATGTTGTAACTATGCAAGATGGTGGTTTTTTGATTTCTGGCACGACCAATTCCGACCGTTCCAGTTTGGAAGAGGTGAATTATGGGGCCAATGCCAAGGCATTTTTAGTGAAGCTTGATGCCAACGGACGGTTTGTGTGGAAGGAAGAATATGGGGCGGCTTCGGGGCGAATGGTTGCTTATGCCGCCTATGAAGGAAAAGACGGACAGATTTTGCTGGCTGGCATGTCATCGACAACCAATAATAGCGATTGGAATGCAACCACTATTAAAACGGATGCTAAGGGAAAAGAAATCAGCCGGAAGATTCTAGAGGAAAAGGGTGATGCGGCTTTTGTTGCAGGGGTCAGTAACGGCAAAGACGGGTGGATTTTAAGCGGCTGGAAAAGTGCCGATACCAATGGAAGTTTTGATGTTTGGGTCAGCCAAGTGGATGCGTCTGGAAGTATTCAATGGCAAAAGAGTTTTGACTCGGGAAAAAGCGATTATGGCTTGGCCGTCCAATCCTTAGGTAATGGGGAATATTCTGTTCTGGCCCAGATGGAAAGAACGGATGCGGCAGGCAGTGGATATCCCGTTATTTTGCAATTGAAAGCCGATGGCACGGAAATCAGCCGTACCTCCATCAAGGAAAGCCACAAATCTCCTAATCAGTTTATCACCTTAGCCGATGGCAGTTTTGTGATAGCTGGCAGCCAAGTGAATACGGTCGATTCCACAACCGATGGGTGGGTGGGCCGTTATCAAAAGGATGGGAAACAAATCTGGTCACAAACTTTTGGTGGCAAGAAAAATGATGAATATAATACTATCGTCCCTTACGGGGATAGTGTTGTGGTTAGCGGTAGTTACCAAGAGGAATCCGGCAACAATGTTCAGGATCTTTGGGTTCTGCAATTGGATAAGGATGGGAAGGCTAATGGCTGGGAAACCAAACAATTATCGCCGACCGCCCAAAAAATATTGCAAGGTTTCGAGTTACAAAAATTTGCCAATCGGGATTTGCAAGAAATATTTCCGGGTGGAGCCTTACAACTGGCAGGCCAGATTGAGGTTCTTGAAAACAATCAAAATATTGATATCCGCTTGCCAGCGGTCAGCATTTTTCCCATACAAGGTACGGGCGGGATTGACGTCGGCACTTTGCGGATTTTGGCAACACCCAAAAATGACCAAGACATAGAAATCAAAGTCTCTTTACCCAACAACCTGTTATTGAGGGACAACCCTAAAACATTCTTATGGGGCACAATTGGCAAGCAAGATATTGGGGGCGTTTGGAACTCTTATCTTCACTTTATGACGCAATCACATGTATCCCTAGAAAACATTGAATTCGTCCAACCAGGCCTGGGTTCGGTTAAACTGGATAAAATTCTGGGGGATAGTTTTTATAAAAAAGGTTCAGACGGTTTGTGGTCTGGCGAGCAAAAATTCTCGATGGGACCGTTGACCGTAACTATTGCTGGGAAAGAACTGTTTAAGCTTGGTTCGATAATAGGTTCGGGCACGGACAAGGGAATGCCAGACAGTGCATTCCTGGCGGCACAGAAATTCCAATTGCTGTTGGAACAAATGAAAGAACCTACCAATCGTCAAGAATCGAGCCAAAATCTTGTAGAACTATTGAAATTATTAAGAGAAATTTTGCCGCCTTCTTATCAGGCCAATGCCCAAGTAAATGTCCATGATATTCGGTATCAGGACGTATTTTCTGGTATTGGCAATGATAAAGTTCAAATTGGTGATATTACCCTGAGTATCGATATGCCTGCCTCAGGTAATCAGGTCGGGAAAGACTTCAAAATCGCCCTGGCAATCCAAGACGCACTACTTCCCAATGATAAACCAAGCGGTCAGCCTGTCCAAATTGGCCGGTTATCGCTTTATCTAGGGGCGCAGGGTATCCGTTATGATCTGTTGTCGGAATTTATAACCCAGCATCTTCAAAACGGATCGTTAAGCGCAAAGGGATCAGAAGATTTTATCCAACTTTCTAAAATTCTTTCCGGTGTTTCATTCGGATTAAGCGGCGATAAAATTGCTGTTCAAAATGGGTTTGAAGATTTTTCGGCGGACCAATTTTCTTTTGATTTTCTGTTAAGTGATATTAATAAAGAATTGGCTGTCGCCAATCTTGCCTATCAGCATCAGAATCTGAAGGCGCCGAAAGCAGACATACCGGCCGAATTTTTTCCCTTTAATGTAGGGATTAAAGCTTCTCTCGAACGGCTGCCCCTGGTACGTTTTTTGGGAACCTATATATTTGACGCAGGGAATGCACCTGATCAAAATCCTGATCCCTATGCAGGTAGTGCAATTTCCTTGCTGCTTGCAGAATTGTCCCAAGCGGGTACTGTCTTGACTTTGAAAGATGGTTTAATGGAGATGGCGGTAAGTACTTACAGCTATAATGGCAAATTTAAAGCAGATAACCAAGCTTTGTTTGGGGTTACCGCAGAATTTGATTGGTTAGTTAAATCTTTTGATAACCTTGCCAAGAAATTGGTTGAGATTACCGGCAAGGAGGATGGCCCAAATGATGCCCAGCAGTTGCAAGCCTTCTTTGAATCTTTGCGTAATTTTGGCAAAAAAGGTGTGGGTGATGAATATCAATTCCATATCGTTGTCAGTCAAGATGGAAGGATTTTAATTAATGGTAAAAATTTCCCGCTTTTTGGAAATTAAACACCGTTCTTGAAACTAAAAAGGCTGCTGAAATCAAGTTCAGCAGCCTTTTTTATTCCCTGAAACTAAGAAAATATTTAGTATAAAAACTGCTCGTTTAAAATGCGTTCTTCTAACCCACGGTCAGGATCGAATAAAAGATCAATTCGTTGGGTGCGGTCTTCATAAATTTTTACCGAACGAACATTCCTGATTTCAACAGAATCAGCAACGGCACTGACGGGCCTCTTATCTTGTTCTAAAATATCCAGCTCGACAATAGCGGTATGTTTCAAAATTGCCCCCCGCCAACGCCTGGGACGGAACGCACTGATGGGGGTTAAAGCCAATACTGAGGAGCCAAGGGGTAAAATAGGCCCATGCGCGGATAGGTTATAAGCCGTGCTGCCAGCAGGGGTGGATAACAAAATTCCATCACAGCTTAATTCTGGCAAACGCGTGATGCTGTCAATTTTGATGGAAATCTTTGCGGCTTGCCGCGTTTGCCGAAGAAGGGAAACCTCATTGATGGCCAAAGCTTGCTGCTGCTTGCCGTTCATATCTGTTGTAAGCATTGACAAGGGGTGCAAACCAACCGGATGGGCTTGTTGTAACCGTTTTGGCAAATCAAGGATTTTATGGGTGTTCATTAAAAAACCCACTGTCCCACAATTCATCCCAAAAAACGGGATACCTAAAGACATATATTGATGCATGGTCTCAAGCATAAAACCGTCCCCCCCTAACACCACGATTAAGGACGATTTTTTAACTTCAGGCTCTAGCCAAGACATGTATTTTGCTTGGATTTGTTGATATGTTTTGCGGGCTTCTTCACTCTGAGCCGCCACTACGCTAAATTTTGTCAATGACATGTCAGCAACAATACTTCCTAAACATGCGGATTATTCTTAAAGCCTATCTCAAAAAAATGAAAATAAAAACAGAAATAAGATTAGTTGGGTGCTTGCAAATTTTAATCACATAGAATACTAATACGAATCATTGTAGCATATTAGAAAGCAAAAATAAGATCGAGAAAGTAATTGATGCTTGATATAAGCAATGTTAGAAATTGATCTTGATATGTATAAAGGTTCCTCTAATGCATAACCCCAATGAAATTCATGTTCAGACCTCTGCTTCTTCTTTGCAACCATCAAATGCTAACTTACATTGGGCGCAAGTTAAGTGGTTCAGCCCTTCCAAAGGATTTGGATTTATTAGCGTAAACGCGGGTGGAGAAGACATTTTTTTACATATTTCATCTCTTTTGGAAAAAGGCATCAGAAATGTGCTGCCGGGAACGATGATTGAGTGCCAAATTGAGGATGGCCCCAAAGGCCAGCAAGTGACTAGGGTCGTTTCTGTTGATGATAGTACTGCTGAGAAGAGTTTGACGCCCAATAAAGATTTTATGGCGCTTAATCGGCCGCAGACAGATTTATCAAAGGCGATCGAAATTCAAGGGAAGGTAAAATGGTATAATACCTTTAAGGGGTTCGGGTTCGTTTTACCGGAAGATGGTGGAAAAGATATATTTGTCCATGCGTCAGTCTTAGCTGAGGCCGGGGTTGCCAATCTTAATCCGGAACAACAATTGCGGATGCAGGTTATTTCCTCTGATAAAGGCCGTGAAGCGGTATCGATTAGTTTGTAGATAAAGATTTATTTTTATAATGAAGGGCGCTTTTATATGTCCACAAAATTGACCGGCTCTGAAATGGGATATTCTGACAATACCAGTCGTTTTAGTAATAGCCAAGCGATGGGTACAACTAGTAAAACCGGCGCACCAGCAATGGCCTCGGTCATCAGGAAAGATATACGTGTTGTCGGGGATGTTATTTGTTCGGGTGATGTGCAGTTGGATGGCATTGTAGAAGGGAATTTACAAAGTCGTGGAGCAACCATTTCAGAGGGGGCGCATGTTCAGGGGTCTGTTTCGGCGGAGAATGTTCGTATTTTAGGCTCCGTCACTGGGCAGGTGCGCGGTAACAATGTGATGTTAGCCAAGACGGCAAAAGTTATTGGGGACATTTTGCATCAGTCTTTAGCTATCGAACCAGGCGCTTTTTTAGATGGCCAATGTCGTCCTATTAACGGAACCACTAATACGGTTGATGTAAAACCAGTTAATTTGCGCGACAAGCCCGTAAATACACAACAACCCTTAATTCCTGGCCAGATTGGTGCAGCATCAACCCCAAACTCCCCGATAATGGGCGGTGTTAGCCATAAATCCGGGCGCAATAATTAAAATAGTTAACTGGAATTTGCAAGGGGGGTGTGTCCAATGGTTACCCTTGCGCGCGCCCATTAAAGCAATGGTCGCTTATAGCTCAGAAATATCCCTTACATATTTAAGGCTTTGATCAAGATTTGAGAATCGATATTGCCGCCGCTTAAAATAATTAAAACTTGTTGGCCAAAGAATAAATTAGCATGTTTCATTAAAGCTGCCAATCCCACAACACCACCTGGTTCAACCACCACATTCATATCTATGCAAGCAAATTTAACGGCTTTCAGCACATCTTCATCGCTGACTGTTAGGCTTTTAACCGACAGTTTCCGAATAAGAGTTAACGGGATATCGCCAACCGTGGGGGTTAAAATAGCATCGCAAATGGATGGGGTTGTCATCGCGTTTTTCTGTTTTTCCCCTGAATTTAACGTGCGTTCTAAGTCATTATAATTTTCAGGTTCAACGGCATATATTTGACTTTGTGGAAATATATGGGCAGCCGCAGCCGCACATCCAGCCACCAATCCACCACCACCACAGGGTATTAAGATTGCTTGCGGATTAACACCCCCTCCGATAGCAGATAATTGGTTAAAAACTTCCGGGATAATGGTTCCTTGGCCAGCAATGACGTCAGGATCATTAAAAGGGGGGATAATTGCTCCACCTACTTTCCCAGATATTTCCTTAACAATGGCTTCGCGATCTTCTTGATAACGGTTATAAAAAACAATTTCGGCTTTTTGTTTTTTAACTTTGTTTATTTTTTCTAAAGGGGCATCTTCCGGCATTATCAAGATAACTTCTTTTCCCGTGATCCTGCCGATGGTCGCGACGGCAATGGCATGATTGCCGGATGAGCCTGCAACCAATTTCTTGGTTTCAGGGAAAGCCTGCATGGTTTTTAATATTTTATGGGTAGCGCCGCGAAATTTAAAAGACCCCCCAATTTGAAGGTTTTCTGCTTTTAAATACACTTTGCCTTGAATTAAGTTATGAAGCGTTGGGTGGAATAATAAAGGGGTAACCCAAAGTTGAGATTTAATTTTTTGGTAACATTCAATGATGTCTAGGGCAGTTACGGTCATTCAAATTGTCCTAAAAATTTCCTTAAGGCAACTTTACATTCAGGCTCATTCAAGAAGGGTGTATGTCCAACACCGGCTACTGTCACCGGCGTGAAAGAAGCCAATTCTTGACCCATTTTTTTAAAGGTCTCAGGGGATAAAACATCAGATAGCTCTCCTCTGAAACCCAGAACTGGGCGTGGGGAAAGTTCACGGAAAAATTTCCATAAATCAATCGGATGGTTGCTTTCTTTTTGTAAAGCTAAAGCGATATTCGTATCCCAATTATAATGCAGCAGGCCGTCTTCCCTTAGTCTGTATGTCGACTTTACAAAATTATCTTGCTGTTCTTGAGGACGTTTGCCTAATAAGGGATATAGTTTCAACAACCATTGTAACGCTTCACGTTGGGATTTTTGAGGATTATCTAATCGTATATATTGAATGATACGTTCCAAGCCATTGTCAATAATAGCAGGCCCTATATCATTTAAAACCATTCCCAGAATTCTGTTGGGGATAAATTGGGTTAATCCCATTCCCAACAACCCCCCCATGGAAGTACCGATCACTATGAGTTTTTCTTGGGAAAATTGGCTAAGTAATTGAAGTAAATCCCTGATGTAAATTTCTGCCCGGTAATTTTGCCAGTTCTTATCATACTCAGAAAGCCCACGCCCTCTATAATCAACACAAACAATATTAAAGCTTTCTTTATATTGCCGTGAAAGTTCATGAAAATCCCCAGAATTACGGGTTAGTCCACTTAAACATAAAATCATAGGTCTTTTTTTAGGGTTGAGGGAAGAAGTATAGGAACGATAATATAATCGCAACCCATCGAACGAAACATAGTATTTTTCTTCAAAAGATGTCATCGCTTGATTATTTCCCATGCAAATAATTTTCTAATTCGATTGAAGCATTTTGTGGATTTAATCGATATCTATAAACCTCGGCTGCTTCTAAAACACGCTGCACATAATTTCTTGTTTCAGCAAACGGTATGTTTTCGATCCATAATATAGGGTCAACGCTGGGATCACGAGGATCGCCGAACTCATCGATCCAATTTTTTACATTGCCAGGGCCCGCATTATAGGAAGCTATTGCTAAAATATAAGAACGTTCCCACCTAGTTAGTAGACCAAGTAAATATTGCTTGCCCAGTTTAATGTTGTAATCAGGTTGGAACAATTTTGAACGTTTATACGCAACAGATAATTGTTTGGCAACCCCCTTCGCAGTGCCAGGTAACAACTGCATGACGCCATGAGCCCCCTTGTCACTGACAATCAGGGGGTTAAAACTGCTTTCTTGTCGAATTATAGCCAGAATAATTGCTGGTTCTTGACCTATAAATTGTTTAAAATCTACCGGATAAAGGTGGTTAAGAAATATAGCCCCTTGGCTATAGGCAATTCTCGCGGCACTTAATGCCAAATCCGGCCGCTTAATCTCAAGGGCTAACATAGCCAAAAGTTTTATTTGGGTTAAGTTTTGGTTGTTTTCAGACAACAAATAATAGAAAAAAGGATCCACGAGATCTGATTTATTGACAAGGCTTAACAATTTAATTAATTGAACCAGTCCCTGTTGAGAAAAAATTTCTTTTTCTTTTGGTACAATTTCTAAAGGCGTCTCTTTTAAACTAAGACGCGATAAACCCGGATTTACTTTGTAGACGGCTAGCTGGCCATAGAATGTTGTTTGATATTGGGAAGCCAGACGGTACCATTTTTCCGACTCTTGCGTGTTTTTTGCTGCCGCATAAGCACGACCATTCCAATAAGCTGCTCTGGCTTGGCTAATCGGAGATTTGGATTGGTTATATAATTTGGTAAAATGCTCTATCGCAATGCTGGGCTTTTCATTATACTCATAGGCTATCCAGCCTGACATCCATTCAGCTTCCGCAAATATAACACCCCGTTTTTCATCATGATTTCGGATGAGTTGGTAAGCCATTGCATAACTGTTCTTTTTTAAAAGGCCCCTGACAATCATTTGCGCTTCTTGCCATAACAAAGGATTGAAGTTGATTTTGATAGGGGATGATAAAATTACCTCGGCGGCTTTAAATTCATTTTCTTGTTGACGATACCACTTGGCTTGCAAATAGGTGACTATGGGGGTGTTTAATACAATTGCGGGTAATTTATTAACAAGGTTAGGAACCGATGATTGCTTATGCCTAACCGCATCATATAGGCTGATTAACAGTTGATAATAATGGGTAACAAAAGGCTTTAATTCATGAATTGCCAACGATTCCTTCGTCCAAAGCAGTTTTTCTAAACGGCGTTCATGGTCTTCGGAGCGAAGGAATCTTTGAAAATTTCTTAAATAGTTCTTTCGTTCATCCACACTGCCCAGGGTTGTTTGCCAGCCCTTGCGAACAACCTCTAAAAAGAATGGGGAAGGGGTTTTAGAAGATTTTTCTAATAAAGCTAAAGCATAAAGTTGATATGATTTTAAGTTATCCGGGGGAAAGTTTTTAAACCATTCCAAACGGGTTTCTAAAGCAAGCTTGGGAATAAGCTTATCTTCAACTTTTTTCGTAATAACCCCTTGGCTAGGCCAATTGGGATTTAATTGAAGAAAATTGGAGGCAATCGGGAAAGATATAGGCGCTTGCGAGTCGGTTAAAATATACCAATGAAAAAGATTTATTAATAAAGGAATGTCGGTTTTTTTTACGAGTTCTAAGGCTTCGTTAAATTTATGGGTTTCTAACAAAGAAAAAGCTTGAGCAATCAATTTTCGCTGGGCGCCATTAATTTCTTGGCTATAAAGCGGGGAGCTTGAAAAAGAAAAAATTGATAAAATAACTAAAATAGGCAAGGAAATTCTGGGTAATAGCCTGAGAATATTACATATCATGACATAATTGCCTAATATTTTTATTAATTTTATTCACCCACATATTGTCCGTCATAATAAATTAAAAAAGGTGACAATCATATTGTATTGGTTGTTAAATATATGAAATACGAAGCCTACAAAAAAACAATCGAAATTTTTTGATAAATAGCTTACTATGGAGTAGTGCGTCGTTATCATAATAGCGCACTATTAAACTAATATATTGTAAAATAAACATGTCCCAAAAAAAAACTGATGACAATCGTATCGTTACACAAAACCGTCGTGCCCGGTATGATTATTTTATTGAAGAAACTTTTAGTGCGGGTGTAGCCTTAGTTGGCAGTGAAGTTAAATCCTTGCGAGGTGGGCGCGCCAGCCTGGCTGATGCGTATGCGGATGAAAAAGACGGCGAGTTTTTTCTTTATAATTGCCATATACCTGAATATGCAGCCGCCAATCGTTTTAACCACATTCCGACGCGGCCACGGAAACTTTTAATCAAAAGAAAAGAAATTGACTACTTTATTGGCGCCGTACAACAAAAAGGAAAGACCCTTATACCTTTATCTATATATTTTAATGATAGGGGGTTTGCAAAAATTCAATTAGGTTTAGTAACCGGGAAAAAGAAAGTTGATAAAAGGGAGGATATTCAAAAACGTGATTGGCAGCGCCAAAAGGCTCGTTTATTAAGAGATAGGGGATAGATGATTTTGTAGATAAAATGGATTGTTTGAAATATTAAATAGGGTTCTTTAGCTAATTTTGATGTTGTTGATATGATCATAAATACTTCAATCATTATATTCATTCATACGGCTGAATATTAATCTAAGTTATTTATAAACAAGGATAAAGTATATTTTTATTCGTAGTAATATATATATTGCGATCGGATCAAATCTGCCAGAACCTTATGGCAGCCCCCTACAAAACTGCCAAAAATCCATTGAATTTTTAAATAAACACCATATTAAGGTTAGCAAAAATTCCCCTTGGTATCAAACAGTTGCTGAACCTGACCATACTATGGCACCTTATATTAATGGGGTGGTAGAGGTGGAGACAAATTTCCAACCCCAACAACTTTTAAATCAATTGTTAAAGATAGAAGAATTGTTTGGCAGGGTAAGAAAAAAAAGGAATGAATCCCGTTGTTTAGATTTAGATTTATTGGCTTATAATCAATTGGTTATAAAAGAATCTTCCCTTGAATTGCCGCATCCAAGAATTTCTGGCCGCATATTTGTTTTAAAGCCATGGAATGACATTAATCCTTTATGGACACACCCGATATCAGGTAAAACGATTCAGGAAATGTTAGAAGCTTATCAAAACAACGGATTGCTTTTAATTAAATAATTAAAAAACATAATTAAAATAGAAGGGGCTGGGATAGATGTTTAGGTTATCTGCCTAATCTTAATCCATTGGTTGAGTAGGTTCAACGGTATGGTTGGGGTTTGGATTATTGAAGCGCCATTCGCATTCTTGCAGGAAAAGATTGAAGTGTTGTTGAGGGATGCCATTGAACTTTCGCATGTGCCGCTTAGCTTAGTTCCAGAAGTTTTCCATACCATTAATATGATTGGTTTGGTCTGCGAACAATAAGCTGTGGTTGATGCGGAAATGTTTGAACTCCGATAGGTCCAGCACGTTGTAGGCAATAAAATCAACTTTGCTGAAAACATTGTTATTGTGACAGAAGAATTTGCCTTATTTTAACCATGAAAGAAGCCTTTGATGACACTATTCGAATAATGTTGTTGCTTTTTTACCTTAAGCTATTTTATAGAAAAGAAGGTTTGCCTTATTAAAGATGGTTGGTTAATGTAGAAAAACCCTGTGGAGGGGTGGCCGAGCGGCTGAAGGCGCACGCTTGGAAAGCGTGTATGTGTTAACTCATATCGCGGGTTCGAATCCCGCCCCCCCGCCAATTTCCTGTCTTAGACAATCCAAACAAATCCAAAATAATCAATAAAACATATGTTATAAGCTAGTTTATCGTCCGGCTTGATCTAATGCCGACCGTTGACATCCGGAACCCTTGGCTCAGCCCATGTAACTTTAAAACCTACTATCTTTAGAGCATCATTTACGATGTTAAAAGCTGCAGGTAACGCGGCCAACAGCTTTCATTGGCGTTGGTTTAAAGGAGCATCCCGCCTGATGCTTCAATCCGCTGGCCGTTAATCCAGCCACTTTCATCTAGTAATAACATGCTAATGGCGCCGCCGATATCACCCGGCAAACCAACCCGACCGAGCGCGGTTTGGGAAGCGATCGTAGAATTAAGTTCTTTATTATCGCGGACGGCACCGCCGCCAAAGTCCGTTGCAATGGCGCCCGGGGCAATGGTGTTCACCGTGATTTTGCGTTTTCCCAGTTCCTTGGCCATATAACGGCTTAATACCTCAACCCCGCCTTTCATGGTGGCATAAGCCGAATAGCCAGGGAAACTGAAACGAGCCAGGCCGCTCGATACATTAATGATGCGACCTCCATCTTTCATCAATGGCAATAGTTTCTGGCTAAGAAAAAAGGGTGCTTTCAGATGCATTTTCATCAATTGGTCAAACTGCTCTTCGGTGGTTTCCATGAATGAGGCATGGATGCCGCTGCCAGCATTATTCACCAGAAAATCAAAATCCACGCGCCGCCAATTTGATTGCAACGCTTGTTTGACAGCCGTGACAAAGCCTGGGAAAGAGGCGCTGTTGGTTACATCAAGCTGCAAAGCGATAGCCTTACGACCTTTAGCGGTAATTTCTTTCACCACTTTGTCGCCCTCAGCCTGCTTGCTGTTATAGGTTAAGATGATGTCAACTCCGCGATCTGCCAAATGCAAGGCCGTGCTTTTCCCAAGCCCGCGGCTGCCGCCGGTAATGATAGCAATAGTCATAATCTCTCCTTAAAATTGGTTATTATTTATGGTATGTGATAAATATAAAGTGCCTAAAGGGCTTTTAAAAGATAAGCGTTAAAAGATTTATTTTGATGAAATTGAAAGTGGAAAAATGACAAAAACTATCGGTATACGCCAAGCGCAGCATAAGGATTTGGATGTATTAGCTGAATTATTCAATGACTACCGCCGTTTTTATAAGCAGAAAGACAACCCGCTGCAGGCCACGCAGTTTATGCAGCAGCGGCTGATCAAGCAGGATTCAACGATTTTTGTGGCGGAGGCAGATAAGGGACAAATCATGGGATTTTGCCAACTGTACCCCACCTGGTCTTCCGTTAGCATGCAAAAAGCTTGGATTTTCAATGATTTATATGTGCGTGAAGATGCGCGCAAATTGGGCATTGGCAAACAATTGATTGAGCATCTGTTGAATTTCTGCCGTCAAGACAAAGCTGCCTGGGTCACCCTGCAAACCGCCAAAGATAATACCAACGCCCAAAACCTATACAAAAAACTGGGGTTTGTGCAGGAAGATCAGTTTCTGACTTTTAATTTTGAGTTTTGATTCCTGGTCTTAAACAAACCTAAATGTAATCCATAAATTATAAAATAGCTAGAAATAGGTTAGGGATTGTCTGAGTCAAAATATATGAAGGTATCATTTTGAGGATTTATTATATCCGAAACAAAAAATAATCTATCCAAATTCAATTTGTTAACCGAAGCCCATAAAGTTTTTATAATTTTTTTGGGATAAAGGTCAGTTTTTATAGTTATCCATTCGGCTGGTGCTTCCAAGCTAACAAAACCTGTGTGTCGAATGTTTTCTTCAAATGAAAATAAAATTGTAGGGCATAACCTGTGGGGACAAGGCAAATAAATAAGTAACCAAGTGCTTTGATTATAAGTATGTTTTGGATCTAATTTCTTTTCCAATTTTATTTGGAATTCTTTTGCGAATTCCTCAATTAATTTATTTTTGGATACCGCGCTATCTACTTTTTCTTTAATTGACCCATCTTGTTTATATTCTTGTAATGTTGGAGCAGGTCCAAACAGTTTTGAATGAACGAGTATGCCTTTTGTTGATTCATTAAAGAAACTTGTTATTTGAATTTTTTTAATATTTCCGTTAATTTTTACTTCAGCATCATAACCAGGTTGACTCCCAAGAAGATTGCGAAGTTCAATTTTTGACCCCTGTGATGTTCTTTGTAAGTAATTCGCTAATTTTAGCGAAGGCTCAACTTCTAGTTCAAATTCTTTGGCGTATTTAATTTTTTTTGAGTGAATACTTGCAAGATTTTCGATTGCAGTTGCTTGATTAGAAATAGTTCTTTTAGGGTATAATTTCTTATTTATAAATTTTACCAATTCTTGTACTTCATCAATCGCATGAAATTCTTCAATCCATTTTTTAAATTCTTCGGGATTGTTTATTAGATCGATATTATTATTCATTCTTCTATAAAAAATCCTTTGTATGCATAAAGCATTTCCATCATTATTCTAAGATAGAATTTATATCAAAACAAAAAAGTATAAAAAAGGATATAACGCTTGGGCCTAGAAAACATCAAAACCTTCGCTGAATGTATCGAAATTGTTGGGGAAAAAGTTCCAAAAAATTTGATGTTAGGGAATGGTTTTAGCATTTCTTGGCGGCCCGATATTTTCAATTATAAAAAGCTGGCGGCAAAACTTTCATATCCCATGATGCAAGATTTATTGGATAAGGTCGGCACGAAAGATTTGAAATTTCTAAGGCGTCGTTTATTTAAGCTGCTGAAATCGTGAAACGGTTGAATTGTTAACCATAAATAATAAAGGAGAACGAAGTGAATATAGGTCTTGTTAAGGAATGCATGACGGCTTCGCTTTCCGGTAAAGCCAATTTTGGTGAAATGGTCATGAAATTGAAAGAAGCCGATGTTGAACGCTATATCATTGATTTGATTGGCTTGAATCAATTAACTTATGGTATTAATGGGGAATATCTGCTGGCCTCTTTGCGTTTTGTCAATCCGTCTAAGCCCAGTAAAAGTTTTAACAGCCCTGGCATTAAAAAGGCCATTCAAGATAGTCAGCAAAAGAAAATAGATTATCCAACTTTTCTGCGCACGATAATGGCAGCGGGTTGCTGCCATTATGAGGTGTATATTCACGGGAGAAAAGCTATCTATTTCGGTTGTGATGGTAGTCATCATATTGAAAATTTTTCAACAATTTCTTAAAGGCAGAATGAAATGACAGCAGATAAAACCCGTTGTGGGTGGGTGGGTACCGGCAAGGCTTTTTATGAGCAGTATCATGATCAGGAATGGGGCGTGCCCGTTCATGATGATGGCAAGCATTTCGAATTCTTGATTTTGGAGGGGGCGCAGGCGGGCCTAAGCTGGGAAACCATTTTGAAACGGCGCGAAGGCTACCGCAAAGCATTCAAGAATTTTGATCCGAAAGCGGTTGCCCGCATGACCGATCAGGAATTGGATGCTCTGCTGCAAAATGGCGATATCATTCGCAATAAATTAAAGGTTTATGCCGCGCGCAAAAACGCCCAGGTATTTTTGCAAATTCAGCAGAAATTTGGCTCCTTCAACGCTTATGTTTGGCCATTTGTGGGCGGTAAGCCCAAGATTAACAAATGGAAAAACCTTAGCGACGTGCCAGCCACCAGCCCCGAATCAGATGCCCTGTCCGCAGATCTTAAAAAACGTGGTATGTCCTTTGTAGGCTCGACCATCATCTATGCCCATCTGCAGGCAACAGGATTGGTGAATGATCACATCACCAGTTGTTTCCGCTATCACCCCCTTGCCGCAAAAACATAGGCAACTGATATATACATATATAATACAGGGTAAATCCCACTTCCGATAAGTGCAAAGGGACAAAAATATGCAGCACAAAACCATCCTTTTTATCGTTACCTCCCATGCCAAAATATCAAACACAGGTAAAAACACTGGCCTGTGGTTGGAAGAATTAACCACCCCCTATTATGCTTTCAAAGATGCAGGTTATGGGGTTGAAATCGCGTCCCTTGCTGGGGGAGTGGTTCCGATTGATCCTTCTTCACAAAAAACAATTGGCCAAAACCCAACCAGTGTTGATCGTTTTTTACAAGATAAAGAAGTTTTGGCTGCTGTTAAAAATACTCCGGCGATCAGTAAGATTGATGCCAAAAATTATGCGGCTGTTTTCCTGCCCGGGGGTCACGGCACCATGTGGGATTTGCCGGGAAACGAGAAATTAGCAGCCATCGTTTCGTCAACTTTAGAAAGCGGGCGGGTGGTTGCCGCTGTTTGCCATGGGCCAGCGGGGCTGGTTTCAGCCAAAGATAATAAAGGTGAGCCGGTGGTGAAAGGCAGGCAAGTGTCAGCTTTTACGAATGCGGAAGAGGAAGCGGTGGGGCTAACCAAAACCGTTCCCTTTCTTCTGGAAAGCCGATTGCGGGAACTGGGGGCTTTGGTTAAAACAGGCCCCAATTTTCAAGCTTTCGCGATTGCCGATGGTAATCTGATCACCGGTCAAAATCCCGCCTCTAGCGAAAAAGTGGCGGCCCTGGTGATTGAGCGCTTAAAATCCCTAGATAAAAAAGGTGCGTAAGAAACGCAGCCTTTTATTATCAGGAAAAATAAGATAGCTAGTTAGTCGCTTTCCGCGCCCGTTTCCCATCCATTTTATTCTGGCTATTCGGGGGGAATGCCGAAACGGCCCGCTTGGAAATCGGCCATGGCTTGGCGGATTTCTGTTTGTGTATTCATCACAAACGGGCCATATCCCACCACCGGCTCATTGAGTGGGGCGCCGTTTACCAGCAATAATTTGGCATCAATGCTGGCCTTTAGGGTGATTTGATCACCGCTTTGTTCAAACAACGCCAGTTCTTTGGGGCTTAACCCCTCAGCGTCATTCACCGTCACCTTGCCTTTCAACAGCAGCAACGCCGTGTTATACCCTGCCGGTATAGTCAGGCTTATTTGACGGCCTGCTTGCAGCCAAATATCCCACAAATTCACCGGGGTAAAGGTTTTGGCGGCGCCCTTAAGCTTGCCATAATGGCCCGCAATCACTCGGATTTCGCCCCCATTTTCCGGCAGTTTAATCACCGGAATATCCTTCTTCAAAATGCCCTGATAACCTGGCTTGGTCATTTTATCTTTAGCGGGTAAATTCACCCACAGCTGCACCATTTCCATGGTGCCGCCGGTGCGCGTGAAATCCTGCCCATGCATTTCCTCATGTAAAATGCCGCTGCCAGCCGTCATCCATTGCACATCGCCGGGGCCGATTTTACCGGAATTGCCAGCGCTGTCCTTATGCTCAACCTCCCCCTGATAGACAATCGTCACGGTTTCAAAACCGCGATGTGGGTGAAATCCCACGCCCCGCTTTTGTGTGGTTGGGGTGAATTCGGCAGGGGCCGCGTAATCCAGCAATAAAAATGGGCTGATTTCATCGGCCAAATGGTGATAGGAAAATAGGGTGTATACGGGAAAACCATCGCCCACCCAATGTATAGCTGTGCCGCGGTTGACCCGGATTATTTTCTTATTTTTCATGGTATTTCTCCTTCTTTTTTTGCCCTCATCATGATAAATTATCTTGCAACGATCTTTTTGCAAGTACGCACCCCAAGGATACCGCAATAGCAATAGGTGGAGAAATGGTACAAAAAACGGTTTCATGCCCGGTTGAATTAACGCTGAGTATTATGGCCGGACGATGGAAGGTGATGATTATCCATCAATTGCTGCTGGGCTCGCGCCGTTTCAACCAATTGCAACGGGAATTGCGCGGGATCACCCACCGCACGCTCACCAAAAATCTGCGGGAGATGGCAAGCCAAAACCTGGTGATCCGCACGGTTTATCAGGAGATTCCGCCCCATGTGGAATATCGGTTGTCGCCCTTGGGCCTATCATTAAAACCAATTTTAACGGCCATGCATGAATGGTCTGAGGAATATGGCAACCAAATTGCCATTGATAAAAACTATTAAGGGAGTAGTCCCGCCCATTCAGCCGAAATAGCGTGCGGGGGTTTGACCGAAGGCGTTTTTAAACAAGGTGATGAAAGACGACACATCCTGATAGCCCACATCCAAGGCCACATTAGTCACCTTTTCTCCATTTCCAAGCTTTTCAAGGGCGGTTAGTAAGCGCAATTGTTGCCGCCATTGGCCAAAAGTTAATCCGGTTTCTTTCAGAAATAAACGAGCGGCAGTGCGTGGTGTCAGGCCGCTTAGCGGCGCCATTTGTTCCAAGGGGTTGCTATTCCCGATATTATCTTCTAAAAGGGCCGCCAATTTTCGTAACCTTTTATCTTGGGGTTGCGGTAAATGCAAGGGGGTGCTGGGCAAGCGCGGCAGCCAATCCACCAGCACCCGCATCAATCTTGCTTCCATCCCATCCGGCGGATAATCCAGGCCGAATCCAGCAGCCGTAACCAATAATTGGTTCATCAAGGGATCAACGGTTACTACCCCGCATTGGTCGGGCAAGGGCAGGGCGGCTTGTTTGGCATATAGCGTATGCAGCCAGAAACCTTGGCGGGAAGACACTTGATGCAATACACCCGGTAATATCCAAACCGCCCGTTGCGGCGGCACCACCCAACGCCCTTCCGTGGTTTGCACATGGATCACCCCTTGGCTGGCATGAATCAGTTGGGCGCGGCTGTGGCTGTGCCACTCGCCTTGATAAGCGCTGTATTTTTCAGCGACCACCACGAGCGGCCTTGGTGCCTCATCTGGGTTAATCAATGATATCATTTTGTCTGTTTTGCCATATTTTTTTTCTAAATATGCCTATAATAACGAAAATATTTGGTTATAGTCAAGTGCAGGTTCAATTGCCAAATAAAGGAGTCAGGTTCTGATGCGTTTTACGAAATCATTTTTAGGGGTGGCTGCGGTTGTTCTAACCCTTAACAGTCCGCTTGCGGCTGAAGCGGGTCAATTGCATGTCTTCACGTCCGGTGATGCCGGATTCAATACCCATTCTGTCTGGTATGATGACGGCAAAGAAGTCACGGTGATTGATACCCAATTCACCATTGAGGTGGCCCAACAATTGGTGGCCGATATCCAAAAACAAACCAAATCACCGATTACCCGTATTATTATCACCTATCCCAACCCCGATAAATTTAATGCCTTATCAGTGTTTCATAAATTGGGCGCCGAAAGCATTGCATCGGCTAAAACCGCCGCTGCCATTCCCGGCGTTGATGCTTACAAACGCTATTTCTGGGTAGAAATCGCTCATGTTTTTACGGATGAAACCTATCCAAAAGTGGAGCCCGTGAAAACGACCTTCAGCGGTCAGAAAGTGATCAAGCTGAAATCAGGTGAAACCATTACCCTGATTGAGTTGAAAGAACCTGGCGTATCCAACAATCAGGTAGTGGTGCGGATTGATACAACCGGTGATTTAATCGTTGGTGACTTGGTAGCTTACAAAGCCCATGCCTGGTTGGAAGGGGGGATTGTTGATGGTAAAACTCAGCCAAATATCGCTGGCTGGAAGGCTGATTTACAGCAATTGCTGACTTTAGGCAAAGGCAAAGTTTATGGTGGACGGGGCGAATTTGGGCTTGTTACTGAAGTGGTGCCCGTGCAAATCGCTTACCTGGATAAAGCTGACCAAATTGTCACCAATTATGTTAAAAAATTAGGGAATAATGCCTTGGCTGAATTAACCGATCCCGTGAAGTCACAGGCCCATTTCCAAGAGATCCAAGCTGAATTTGTCAAAGCTTTCCCCAACTATGCTTTGCCTGATTTAATTAGGTACGGCGTTTACGGCTTGGCTTTCTCAAAAATTTCTTCCAAATAACACATTCTATAATGTAAGGAAAATATTATGAAAATAGCAATTATAGGCAAAGGTAAAATGGGTTCATCTTTGGCAGAATTAGCTAAAAAGGCTGGCCATACGGTAACTATTGGTTCGCGTGATCCCAAACAGCCGGTATTAGCCGCCATTAAAGGGGTTGATATGGTGGTTTTGGCGGTGCCTTATGCGGAAGCCTTGGCTCTTGCCGACAACAAGGAGATTGCTAAAAATCTAGCGGGCAAAATATTGGTGGATATCACCAATCCGTTAGCCCCCGATTATATGAGCTTAACGGTTGGTCACACCACCTCAGCCGCTGAGGAAATTGCCAAAAAACTGGCCGGGGTTAAGGTGGTCAAAGCCTTTAATACGATTTTTGCGGATGTCTTAAAAACCCGCTTGGATGGTGGGAGGGGTTCTGCCACGGTGCTGGTGGCTGGCAATGATGAGGCGGCTAAAAAGACCGTCACAGTACTAGCCACCTCCTTTGGTTTTGAATCGGTTGATGCTGGAAACCTGCTGGTTGCCCGCTATCTGGAACCATTGGCGCAGTTGCAAATCCAATTGGCTTACGGCAAAGGCAAGGGCACAAAAATTGGATTCTCCCTCGTTACTGCTGGCTAGTGTCCAACAATTGGCTTATCAGTTTTACATAAGGGTGGCTTTTCTGGCCACCCTTACTTTTTTATTTAAAAACAGGCAGCCAAGGATAAAATCCTTTTTTCATGCCTGCTGATAAAACATTATCGCTTTCATCAGCCATGATCCAGCCGTTGGTTTTAAGTAAAGGCTGAATTTTGAAAGATTCTTGGCCATCAAGAATTTCCGCGCTGAATTGCCCCTGATCATTAACAGCGGCCTGCGTTTTTAGAAATTGTTTCAAGCGGTTGTTTTTCTGGTACTCATTAATTAAGATTGCAGTCAAAGCCCGTTCTGGCGGAAGATCGATTAAATGCCTTAAAAACGGCAGAATAAAAAAACGAAAATCGATCACGGTTGAAACTGGGTTGCCAAAAATAAAATGTTCGGGTAATTTGTTACCAATAAATGAAGCATAAGGTATAAGGGGACTAATAATAAAATGGCTAGAGTAACCGTCGAAGATTGCATCCAAAAAGTGCCAAACCGCTTTGAATTGGTAGTTTTAGCGGCACAAAGGGCCCGAGATATAGCTGCCGGGGCACAGATTACCGTGAACCGCGATCGCGATAAAAACCCGGTCGTGTCATTGAGGGAAATTGCCGATACCGACGTCTCTTTAGATGGATTGCGTGAGAATGTAATTAAATCATTGCAGCGCAACGTTTCAAGCCAAGCTGTACACAAGAAAATGGTAACCCAGCCTGCTGGTGACAATGAATTGCTTCAGGAAATTAATGAAGCCCAGTCAAATATGCAAGATGAGGTTACACAAGCGGTGATTGATGGGAAGTTTGAAGATATCAATCTTGCCGATGAACAATAATATTTGTTTATTGATGTAAATTTCTTTAATGAGCTGTTTGATATCTGCTATATCGACCCTCCCTTAACTTCGGTAAGGTATGTGAGGTTGACACGTGATTCGTCAGTATGAACTTGTGGAACGGGTTAAAGCCTATGATCCCGATGCGGATGAAGATGCCTTAAACCGTGCATATGTGTTTTCAATGAAGGTGCATGGGTCACAGTCACGTGCAAATGGTGACCCTTATTTTTCTCATCCTTTAGAAGTTGCCAATATCTTAACGGGGATGCGTTTGGATACTGCCTCCATTATCACAGCGCTTTTACATGATACCGTTGAGGATACGAACACCACCTTAAAAGAGGTTGAGGGCTTATTTGGTAAAGAAGTCGCCAAATTAGTGAATGGAGTCACCAAATTATCCAAACTTGAACTGCAATCAGACCGCACCAAATATGCCGAAAATTTTCGCAAACTCGTTTTGGCTATGTCTGATGACATTCGGGTTTTATTGGTTAAGTTGGCTGACCGGTTACATAATATGCAAACGTTGCATTACATCCAAGACCCCACAAAAAGACACAGGATAGCCCAAGAAACTTTGGAAATTTATGCCCCCTTGGCTGAGCGGATGGGTATCCAGGAAATGAAAGAAAAGTTGGAAGATTTAGCGTTTGCTGAATTATTTCCAGATGCCAGGAATTCAATTATTCAGCGTTTAGGGTTTCTGCAGGAAAAAGGGGGCGTTATTCAGCGGATTACAGACGCTTTAAAAAATTTGCTTTTTAAAGAAGGTGTAGAAGCCGTTGTTATTGGTCGCGAAAAAACCCTTTATTCCATCTGGCGCAAGATGCAAAATAGAAACATTAGTTTTGATCAGCTGTCAGATATTATGGCCTTTAGGGTTATTGTTACGGGTATTGCCCAATGTTACCAAGTTTTAGGAATTATCCATAATTTCTTTTTTGTCGTGCCGGGAAGGTTTAAGGATTATATCAGCACGCCTAAACCCAATGGTTATCAATCGCTTCATACAAGCATCATTGGCCCTGAACAACAACGGATTGAAATACAAATTCGTACACAAAAAATGCATGAAGTGGCGGAACGTGGCGTGGCCGCCCACTGGCAATATAAACAAAATAGCCCTAACCAAGAGGGTAGGCAATATCGCTGGCTAAGAGAATTGCTTGATATTTTGGAAAACGCCTCAGGACCAGAAGAATTTTTAGAACATACCAAGCTTGAGATGTTTCAAGACCAAGTTTTTTGTTTTACCCCAAAGGGTGATTTATTTGCTTTGCCTAAAGGTGCAACTGCTATTGATTTTGCCTATGCGGTTCACTCGGATGTCGGCAATCACTGTGCCAGGGTAAAAATTAACGGCAGTTTAATGCCTTTGCGGACCCTTCTGCAAAATGGTGATCAAGTTGAAATTATTACTTCCCGTACCCAAACGCCATCGCCAGCTTGGGAACGTATTGTGGTTACAGGCAAAGCCCGGGCATCTATTCGGCGGTTTGTCCGCAATCAAAAACATGGCGAATCTATTGATTTAGGAAAAAGCTTTTTTCAAAAACATTTAAAAGCTGAGAAGATCGAAATCAATGATCAGGCTTTTGATGCGTTAATGAAAAAATTAAAATTTTCTAGTTCCGATGAATTTTTTGCTGGATTAGGTGAGGGGAAATTATCCGCTAAAGATATCTTTTCTAGCCATCATTCTGACCAAACTCTTCCACATGCTTCCAGTGATATAGAATTATTGAAAACGATTATCCCGCAGATAGATCAGGCAAAAACAGAAAAGCACCTAGATAAGATTTTAGAAAAAACTGGTCCGATCAGCGGGTTAATACCGGGGATGGCTTTTCACTATGGGGGGTGTTGCCATCCCTTGCCCGGGGATAAGATTGTAGGAATTGTTCGTACGGGTCGCGGCGTCACTATTCATACAAAAGACTGTTATAATTTATTACAATTTCAAGATCAACCGGATCGTTGGCTAGATGTTGAATGGAATAAATATAATAAAAACCAAGTCAACACGGGTCGCTTAGATATTATTGTTGCTAATAAGCTCGGGGCTTTGGGTAATTTAGCCACCACCATTGGCCGATGTGATGCAAATATCACTAATCTGAAAATAAAAAAGCGCTCAGATGATTTTTTTGAGCTGCTCATCGATATTGAGGTTAAAGATCTTGCACACTTAATGAATACGATTGCTTCCTTAAAAGCCCTTCCTATTGTCAGTGTTGTAGAGCGTGTAAAAAATTAACTTTGTAACTTAGTTATCATTTCCTACAGTAATCAAGGTATAAAAGTATATTCTTAAATGGCGGGTGCTTTTTGTTGGACAATCATTTTTAACAGATTAGCATCCACTATGCTTAAAATGTGACAAGCTGTTCATTTTACGGGACCAAGTATGACATTGGAAAAATATTCATGATTTTAGGAATTGGCATTGATATCATTGATATTAGCCGCATCAGAAATGTTTTCGACAAATTCGGGGAACGTTTCTTGAAACGGATTTTTACACCGTTAGAAATTGCTAAAGCGCAGACGCGCCAGGATATAGCGCCCACTTTAGCCAAAAGGTTTGCGGCGAAGGAGGCTTGCGCAAAAGCACTAGGAACCGGTATCTATCAAGGGGTATATTGGCATGACATTGGTGTTGTTAACCAAGCCAGCGGGCAGCCAGGGATTGTATTGACAGGAGGGGCGGCCCGAAGGTTAAAAGAAATGACACCTACCAACATGCAAACAAAAATTGATTTAAGTTTGACGGATGATTATCCTCAGGCTCAAGCATTCGTGATTATATCTGCCATACCATATGGCCAACAAAATTAAGGAGTACCATGTCACCAGTTAATCAACCTAACAATTTAGTGCCGAATCCAACAGCGCCACAAAAACCTTCAGAAAAGAAGCCTTCCTCTTTCGGCTCTTTCTTAAAAACACTTATTTATGCCGTATTGATTGCATTGGTTATTAGGACTTTTGCTTACGAACCTTTTAATATTCCCACGAAATCTATGGTGCCAACCTTATTGGATGGGGATTACGTTTTTGTATCTAAATTCGCTTACGGATATAGTGGATTCTCCTTGCCTTTTTTCAGCTTGCCCGTGGAAGGCAGGTTGTTTGGGTCAATACCGGAAAGGGGTGACGTTGTCGTGTTCCGTTTGCCTAAAGATGGCAAAACCGATTACATCAAACGATTGGTGGGATTACCAGGCGATGAGATTCAGGTCAAGCAAGGGTTGCTGTATATCAATGGACAGCCTGTGAAAAGGGAAAAAATTGAGGATTATGTTGAAACATATAGGCCTGGAGTCACAGCGGCATTTACCCAGTATATTGAAACATTTCCCAATGGCAACCAACATCGGATCATTGAAGTAAGCGATAACCATGGTTCGGCCTCAGATCCGTTAGTACCGTTACCCTATAACACGGCAGATAACACCCCGGTTTATAAGGTACCTGCTGGTCATTATTTCATGATGGGGGATAATCGTGATAACTCAGCAGATAGCAGGGTTTTATCGCAGGTAGGTTTTGTTCCTTATCGCAATTTGATAGGGAAAGCACAGCTCCGGTTCTTTTCCTTGAGAGATGCGGCTAGTATTTGGCAAATATGGTTATGGCCCAGTAAGGTCAGAACCGAACGTTTATTCACGGTCATTCATTAAGGATAAGGTGGATAAAGAACTTGGGCGAGTTGGGCGGGATTAATACACTTCTATCGGCTACGCAAATTAATCATTTGAAAGAAATTTCAGGGGTTGATATAACGCAAGCTCGCTTGTTAAGCCATGCCTTAACCCATAGCAGTATGGGGGAAAAAGATAATGAAAGGTTAGAATTTCTTGGCGACCGGGTGCTTGGCCTGGTTATCGCTGAATATCTCTATCATAAAAAGCCCCAAGAGGAAGAGGGGCATATGGCAAAAAGATTTGCAAGGTTAGTCAGTAAAGACATCTTAGCCGAGGTGGCAATAAAAATCGGCTTAGATGATATTGTTATTATTTCTAAATCTGAAGAAAATACTGGCGGTCGAACTAACTCAACGATCTTGGCTGATTGCTGTGAGGCTGTTATTGCCGCATTATATATAGAATTTGGTTGGAACACAGCAAGGCATTTTATCATGAATCATTGGAAAGATTATTTGATGATTGATCAGCCCCCGCCGCGCGATCCAAAAACAATTTTGCAGGAATGGGCCCAAGCAAAAGGGTTGGCATTACCCCAGTATCAAATTTTATCCCAATCAGGCCCATCTCACCAACCTTTATTTGAGGTTGCGGTACATATTCCAGGTTACCAGATGGGCAGGGGCAGCGGTTCTTCTAAAAAACTTGCAGAACGTCAAGCTGCCGAAAACTTTATTGAGATAGTGGGGTGGTCTAAACGGACTGATGATAATGATTAAACCCAGTTAAATCTAAGAAGTGTTTTCTACCCGGATAATTTGAGACTATTAACAGGCAAAACAAACGAAAAAAATTCGCTTGAGAAAGAAAAATATTTATGACAGAGACTCCAAGTCAACGTTGCGGTTTTATAGCGATTATGGGTGCCCCCAATGCGGGGAAATCAACTTTGCTTAACCGGTTTGTGGGACAAAAAATATCGATTGTTTCCCCCCGCGTTCAAACAACACGCACCCGGGTTTTGGGCATTTGGATGAAAAATGAGGTGCAGTTGGTTTTTATTGACACACCCGGCGTGTTTGACGCTAAAAAAGAATTTGAAAAAAATATGGTACAAAATGCGTGGCAAGGCCAGCAAGGGGTTGATGTCACCATTGTTTTGGTCGATTGTTCGCGGGCAAAATCGATTGAAGAAACCATGCTGATTATCAAAAAACTTGGAAAGCAAACCCCTGTTGTTTGCGTCTTGAATAAGATTGATTTAATTGAGCGGGGAAAATTATTGGAATTAGCACAGAAATTATGGGATAAGAAAATTTTTGAACAAGTTTTCATGATTTCTGCAGCCGAAGGGGACGGGGTTGATAAATTGGTGGAATATTTAATTGAACAAGCACCCGAACAACCGTGGCATTTCCCCAGTGATCAGGTTTCCGATTTATCTTTGCGGTTACTGGCTGCAGAAATTACCAGAGAACAATTATTTAGGCAATTACACGAAGAAATCCCTCATGAATCTGTTGTAAAACCTGAAACCTGGCAAGAAAAACCAAATGGTGAATTCATCGTCCACCAAATTATCTATGTTTTAAGAGAGGGCCAGAAAGCCATCATCATTGGAGAAAACGGCACCAAAATCCGCTCGATTCGTCAATCAGCCCAGCATCAAATGGAAGAACTTTTGCAGGCAAAAGTTCATTTGTATATCAAGGTTGAAGTTTATCCAAAATGGCGGGAAGACAAAAAATTGCTGGCTTTGGTGGGCTTTACTTCCGTATAAAATTTCCTAAGTTAAATAAAACCGCCGCAACCAAGATGCTGCGGCGGTTTGCAGGTTTAACAATTGAGTATTCTTTATTGACGATTGATGCGGCCTTCGGTTTTAGGCGCAATCGCTGGAGAATCTATCAATAACATTTCAATGTATTCTACCAGCGCATCTTCCAAATTCATCCCATTATCTGAGGGATTAATGGCTTTTTCTTTAAATACAGAGAAACCGTCGCCGCCGATGCGTAAAAAATCGTTGGTCGTCACTTGGTAAACGATGTTGTTTTGAAGAGGGGTAAATTTTCCATCCACTTGCCTAACTTGAACATCTAGAATACGGCTGCCAACCGGTTTTTTAGGATCCCAACTATAGCGTAACCCGCTAACTTGCAAGAAACGGCCTGTACCTTCATTGGTATTGGTTTCCGCGCGGCTAACGCCATTTTCTAAGGCTAAACGGATGTCACTGCCTTTTAACCCAAATACCGATATGTTATTAGAAAAAGGCAGAACTTCAAGGATTTGACCCAAATTGATTTTACCCTGAGGTATGCTTGTTCTAATACCTCCACCATTTTGGAATGCAATTTGTGTTTTTTGTTTTCTTGTTGCATAAAGCAAGGCATCGCTAATCAAATTCCCCAAATTACATTCTTCATAACGGCAAACATCCCGGTTACCTATAAGTTCGACACTCGTGATACCAACTTCTTTCTGACGGAAAACTTGCAAGGGTTCTGCCAATTTGGCAACCATGGCCGCCAATTGTTGATCTTGCGGGATTTTGCTGTCAAGTAAAACAGTATCCCCTTTCCAACTGATCGGAACGCCTTTCTCATTAAAGGTAACTTCCAAATCACCAAAATAAATTCCAGCATAATATGATTGCACAACCAGCACTGGATCACCGGAGGGGCGTTTCACCACAATCGGGTAGGGGCCGCCGGCGTCTTTACCGGTATTGCTTAATAGCGTATGGCTGTGACCGCCTACATACACGTCTACCCCTTCAACAGCTGCAGCCAATTTAACATCTTCTGCTAGGCCAATGTGGGTAAGGGCAATGATTTTATTAACCCCTTGCGATTGAAGGATTTTGACTTCGCGCTCCAAAGAGTTTCTTAAATTCTCAAAAGCAACATTCGGCCCTGGGCTTGCTAAAATCGCTGTTTCTTCGGTAATTAAGCCGATAACGCCAATTTTTTCCCCTTGTTTGGTAATAACAGTTGAACGGGAAATGTAAGGCTTGAGGGTGGGTTCTTTATCCGTGTTGATATTTGCAACAACCAATTTTAAATTTTCGCTGTTTTTCAAGAATTCTACTAACTCTGGTACGCCGTTATCAAATTCGTGATTGCCCAAAGTTACTGCATCATATTGGATGTAATTGATAAAAGGCCATAAAGCGGCACTTTTATAATACGTGTAAAAAAGACTTCCTTGAAATGAATCACCGGCATTTAAAACGATAACAGCCTGATTGGCTTTTTGTTGACGGATTTGGTTAATAAAACTGGCGATTCTTGCATATCCACCAAAACATTTTTGGGCTTCCGCATCTTTGGGGGTGCAATTCGAACCGCTCATCGTTACCTGGTCTACACGCGCATGTAGATCATTGTGATGAAGGATTGTTAATGTGTAATTAGAAGTGGGGGTTTGGGCATTTGCTATCAAAGAACTGGCAAAAAATGGTAATAAACTACCAATTGTAAATCGGCGAATCATGGCCAATATACTCCTTATAAATGGTTGATAAATTAATGGCAGGGGTGTTTATAAAAAAAGTTTCAACTATAGTATGCAAGCTCTTATCATATTGCGGATCAGTTAGGCAACCATTACCCACATTAAAATAGATATTTTTTATTCCGCATGTGAGCAAAAGTAAAAATCCTTAGGAAAAACTAAGAACTTAACAATTTATTGAGAATGAAATTCTTGTTTCAGAAATTGGATGATAAAGGTAACATGAACAGCTTGGGATAAAAAAATCTATTTTTATGTTACTAGAAAATACAAGAATCTGTTAGAAGGGTTAATCGATTTAAAGCCTTTAATAAATAATGACATTAGGTGTTTTCAAGTATGGAATGGACCAGTCAAGGAGTTGTGCTTTCTTCCAAAGATTATGGCAATGGCCAAGTCATATTAAGCATTTTTACAGAGCAACATGGCCGCTGCCAAGGGCTTGTATATGGAGGGCGAAGCCAAAATAACCGGGCGGCGATACAAACGGGCAATTTCGTTCATGCCACTTGGAAGTCCAGGCTTGAGGATCAATTGGGCTATTTTAGCTTAGAGTTATTAAAGGATAATAGTATCTATCTTATTCACAACCCTTGGTCATCCTACATTATAACAGCAGCGACCGAGATAGTTTATAGGGTGCTTCCAGATCGGCAGACGCACCCCAAAACCTATCATGCTTTTTGTGCTTTATTGGAGGATTTGGATAATGGTTTTTGCCAAATTATTTCCCATTACATCCAGTGGGAAATAGTTTTATTGTCAGATATAGGGTTCGGGTTGGATTTGTCCTGTTGTGCGGTGACTGGCCAAAAAGATGATTTGAAGTATGTTTCCCCTAAATCTGGACGCGCTGTAGGGAGGGAAGCCAGTACAGCTTGGCAGGAACGGTTGCTGGCTTTACCTGATTTTTTAACTTCAGCAACTTCTGAAGGTAAAACCCAGTCTTTTAAAGAACTTCTACAGGGGCTTGAATTAACAGGGTTTTTTCTTGAAAAATATGCCTTATCAGAATTAACTTCTATACCAAAACTGCAAGCCAGGGAAAGATTGATAACGATGATTCGTTCGCGGCATAAAGCCACTACAGCGGTTGATTTTGTAGGAACAGGGTTGCACTAAATGACAAAATTGTTTGGACCACGCCAAATAGCTGTGATTGGGGCTGGATATGCAGGATTATGTGTCGCCAATTACCTGAAACGGGATGGGCATCAAGTAACGATCTTTACTTCACCTGAAATTGTTGCAAACCAAACCCAAATTATTTCGGGTATTGCTGGTATAGCCCCTGAATCTTCTTTTATGTTGGTTCAAGGTTTTTTGCGAAATTTTTTATTAGGTTTAAAAGGGTCGCAAGGAACTTGGGCAACGAAATGGCCTTATTTCCTTAGAAATGTTAAAGCGGCGGCTGCCATAACGCGAATGGCTAAAAAATCGAAATGGCCCGAGCAGATTAAAAATTCAGGGAAGTTATTGAAATTAACCTATCAGTCCTATAATGAGTTGCTGGGTGAGGAAATAACCAGCCGGATTTTTTTTGAAACCGGTGGCCTGATCCTTAATGATCATTTGCATGACAACCATAAATTTCAATTTGTTAGTCAATTGTTGCAAGAATGTGGCGTAGAACATGAGTATCTGGAACCGTCTACCCTTCAAGATTTTGATTCGCATTTGCCAAAAAAGGTTATCGCTGGAATGTATTTTCCACAAATTGCTTCCGTACCCGATCAGAATTTGTTGTTGCGGGTTTTGCAGCAGCAATTTTTACAGGCAGGGGGAATTATTGAAAGGCAGCTTGTGAAAGGCTTCACTATGGAAGCCCTGGGGCCATCGCATGTGATTGCCGAACAAGGAAATTATCCGGTTGATGCTGTAGTTTTAGCAACCGGGGTTTGGTCCAAAAGTTTTTTAAAGGAACTTGGCTACAATCTGCCTCTTCTTCTTAACCGCACCTATCATTTAAATTTTTATGAACCAGCGATTAATCTAAAAATCCCAAGCTTTTTTCCTGCTGACGATCTTTGGATGATTCCTTCTGACATGGGTCTCAAATGTGTTGGAGGAAAAGAATGGACAAGCCTACATACCCCCCCCAATTTTCGCCGGACAATGTGGTTGCAGCAAAAGATCCAAGAAAAATTTCCGGCAATCAATATTAATAACCACGCAGAATCAATTGAATATCAGGCAGTTTTACCAGATGCTTTGCCTTTGATCAGTAATTCATCCATTCACCGGAATGTCTTTTTCTCACTTGGCTATGACCATATGGGAATTAGTTTTGCAGCCATTGCTGGACGGATTATACGTGATTTAGTTGCCGATCGTGATCCAGGCTTTGATATTGCTGATTATTCTGCTGACCGTTTTGAGTAAGGTAATTTAACAACCCAATATTTGATCTTTAAAGGCGTAGCATTTTATGGCATCTCAAGAAAATACAGAACCCCTATCTTCAGATCATCTTTCTCGTGCTTCCATTCAGTCCGTCCAATTAGTTCCTGCCTTAAGCCAACGCTATCTAGCATATGCTTTGTCCACAATCATGTCGCGGTCATTGCCCGATGTTCGGGATGGGTTGAAACCGGTTCACCGGCGATTAATTTATGCGATGAAACAACTGCAACTTCAACCGGAAACTAACCCTAAAAAATCAGCCCGGGTGGTTGGCGATGTTATTGGTAAATATCATCCCCATGGTGATACCGCGATTTATGAAGCCATGGTCCGGTTAGCGCAAGATTTCGCCCAACGGTATCCTTTGGTTGATGGCCAGGGAAATTTCGGTAATATTGATGGGGATAATCCGGCGGCCATGCGCTATACGGAGGTTCGGTTGACGGAAGTCGCCATGTTGATGCTGGAAGGTATTGATGAAGATGCTGTTGATTTTAGGTTTACCTATGATAATGAAGGCCAAGAACCTATCATTTTGCCAGCGGCATTCCCCAATTTGTTGGCCAATGGGTCGCAGGGGATTGCGGTGGGAATGGCAACGAATATTCCGCCCCATAATGTGGCAGAAATTTGTGATGCGCTCGTATTGCTCATCAAAAATCCCCAAACGACGAATGCAGAAGTCTTAAAAATCATTCAAGGTCCTGACTTTCCGACTGGAGGGGTTTTACTGGAAACCAAAGAAAACCTTAATAAGATTTACGAACAAGGCAAAGGTTCCGTGCGTTTGCGGGCGCAGTGGCAGACAGAAAAACTTAAAAGCGGCCAATGGCAGGCAGTCGTTACCGAGATACCTTATCAAATTCATAAATCAAAGTTAATTGAGCAAATTGCAGAGCAAATTGATCATAAAAAGTTGCCGCTTCTGGATACAGTTAGGGATGAATCAACCACTGATATCCGCATTGTCTTAGAGCCCAAAAGCCGTAATACAGAACCTGATATTTTGATGGAACATCTGTTCCGTCAAACGGATCTTGAAATTAAATATTCGTTGAATATGAACTTGCTAAATGCGGAGAATGTTCCAGGAATCATGTCTCTCCAGGAAATCCTGCAAGCATATTTGACCCATCGTCAGCAAGTGTTGACCCGTTGCAGCCAGTTTCGGTTATCGGCAGTTAATAACCGGTTGCATATTGTAGAGGGGTTACTAAAGGTATATTTAAATCTGGATGAATTAATCCGCTTGATCCGGGAAGAAGATCACCCGCATCAAGCTATTATAAAAAAATGGCATTTGACGGATGTACAAGCTGAATCCATCCTTAATATGCGCTTAAGGTCATTGCGGAAACTAGAGCAATTTGAAATTGAGCAGGAATTTCAAAAATTAACCGAGGAAAAGAGTAAACTGAATATTCTTTTGAAGGATACCTCGTTGCAATGGCAGTATATAGGCCAAGAAATTGCAGGATTAAAAAAAAGGTTCAGTAAAAATACCCCCCTCGGGAAAAGGCGTACCCAAATATCTAATCCGTCTCATAGGAGCGACAAATTAGAAGCGATCGATATTAGCCTGCCCTCAGAACCAATGACTATTTTCTATTCAGCGAAAGGATGGATCAGATCTTATAAAGGCAGCTACCTGAATTCCGAGGATATTAAACACAAAGAAGGCGACGAGGCTTATTTAAGCGTAGCAGCCGGAAGCAATGACCAATTATTGCTTTTTTCGGATCAAGGCCGTGCGTATTCATTAGATGCAAAAGCTTTGCCGGGGGGCAGGGGATTTGGTGAGCCGTTACGTTTGATGATTGACCTGCCGCAAGATCAAAACATTATTGCCATGACCGCCTATCAGCCCGACAGCAAGATTTTACTGGTTTCTGAACAGGCAAAAGCTTTTATCATTCAACAGTCGGATGCCTTGGCCCAAACAAAAAACGGCAAGCAAATTTTTCAGCCGCAAACCGATGACCGATTAAAGTTTGTGAAGCCCTTGAATCCAACAGATATAGGATTAGCCCTATTAAGTTCACAAAATAAATTGCTAATTATTTCGACAGAAGCTGTCCCTCAAATGGCCAAAGGGCAGGGGGTTATTTTACAAAAATATCTGCATGGGGCTTATTTAAAACAAATTTGTCTCTTTAACCGTCAACAAGGGCTCCCCTGTTCCATACGTCAGAAAAGCCAAATTTTGTCTGATCTAGGGAAGTGGATTGGCAAAAGAGGGTATGCGGGCGCATCGGTTGATCAGGATTTTCACTTGGGGGACATATCTGCAAAAGCCAATATATAATGTTTTGTAATCTCTTCGCCATTGTTTGAATTATTTAATAATATGCACCCAATTTATATTGCCAAAAGATTTACTTGGATATAGGTTTTAGAAAAAAAATCAGGGAGCACTTTCATTGAAAATCATCAACCGATATGTCCGTTTTATTGATTCGTTGAATGAACATATAGGGCGCTTAGCTTCATGGCTTGTTTTGGGCTGCGTATTAACCTGTTTTTTGGTGGTATTGCTAAGATATGTTTGGAATACAGGGTTTGTTTGGATGCAAGAATTGTATGTTTGGCAACATGCCTTGGTTTTCATGCTAGGTGCTGGCTATACCTTGTTACACGAACGACATGTCCGGGTTGATGTTTTCTATTCCAAATTGTCTCCGCGTGGCCAATCCTGGGTTAATCTTTTGGGAACGTTGGTTTTTTTATGGCCTTGGCTGATTATTGTTTCCTATTATGGCTGGCCTTATATTACAAGTTCTTGGCAATTATTAGAAAATTCTCCGGAAAGTGGTGGTTTACCAGGATATTTCTTATTAAAAACGGTTATATATGTTTTTTGTGGGCTGTTGTTGTTACAAAGTTTAGCAACCATTTGCCGCAGTTTGTTACTCATTGTCATGGGTCGCGAATTGCCATTGATCCGTTCTATTAAGTCAGGGCAAGAAAATGAATGAAATATTAGCGCTTGGATTATTTGCAGCGACCATCTTGGTGGTGTTGCTTGGGTTCCCAATAGCTTTTTCTCTGGCAGGAATTTCGCTGATTTTTGCCTTTATTGGCAATTTGTTGGGTCATTTTGATTTTTCTTTATTCACGGCCTTGGTATCAAGATATAGCTATCAAATGGTGAATGAAACCTTTGTAGCCGTGCCCTTGTTTATTTTTATGGGGGTGATGTTAGAGAGATCAAAAATTGCCGAGAATTTGCTGCAAACGATGGGGCAGTTATTTGGCAATTTAAGAGGAGGTTTGGGTTTATCGGTTATTATAGTTGGGGCCCTTTTAGCGGCCTCCACTGGGATTGTGGGGGCGACAGTTGTCACCATGGGATTGCTTAGCTTGCCTGCAATGTTGCGCGCTAATTACGATCCGAAATTAGCGACCGGTATTATTTGTGCCTCCGGTACTTTGGGACAAATTATTCCCCCCTCTACAGTATTAATTTTTATTGCTGATTTTATCCAGACAGCCAATTCAACAGCCCAGTCAAATAAAGGCAATTTTAATCCAGATCCGGTATCCGTTGGGGATTTATTTGTGGGTGCAATTATCCCAGGATTTGTGTTGGTTCTTTTATATATGCTGTGGGTAATATTTAAAGCCATTACCCAACCGTCTTCAGCGCCAGCTTTGGTGATGACCAGGGAAGAACGCCAACGACTTCCTTTAAGGGTTGTCAAAGCAATTATTCCACCATTGTTGCTTATTATGGCGGTATTGGGATCAATTATTATGGGTTTTGCTACCCCCACGGAATCGGCCTCGGTCGGGGCGATTGGGGCAATGCTATTATCCGCTTTGCAACGGCAATTGACCTTACCTGTATTGAAGCATGTGATGCGAGAAACCTTGAAAATTAGTTCGATGGTCTTTGTTATTTTACTTGGCGCTTCAGTTTTTTCGCTGGTTTTCCGGGGCCTTCAAGGGGAAGTGATTGTAGAAGACTTTCTATCGGCTTTGCCCGGTGGTAAGTATGGGGCTATATTTGCCGTGATGCTACTGATGTTTTTATTAGGGTTCTTTTTAGACACCTTTGAAATCATTTTTATTGTTGTACCAATTACTGCGCCAATATTATTGGCATTTGATGGGGTAAGCCCAGTCTGGTTAGGCGTTATCATGGCAGTTAACTTGCAAACAAGTTTCTTAACGCCGCCCTTTGGCTTCTCTCTTTTTTATCTGCGGGGGGTTGCACCGCCCTCGGTTAAAACGGTTGATATTTATCGAGGGATTATTCCATTTGTTGTATTGCAAATAGTGGCGATAGTGCTGTTAGTGGCATGGCCACAAACAGTTACATGGCTTCCAAATGAAATATATAAGGAAGAATTTACACCAGCGCCTGTTGATCAAAATGGTGATTTAATTTTTCCATCCGGCAGCTTGATTGAGGATAATTTGGCACCCGATTTCTAATAATATAACGGGTATTTTTTGCAATAATAAAAGCCGCAAGTAACAGGACTTGCGGCTTTTCATTAGAAAAAATAAGCAAAATCGAAATCGAATTAGTTGGGGTATTTGAAATTCAAAGAACGGGCATTAACATAGGCCTGATCACTGATTTGTGTCCAACGGCGGATATTGGTACGGAATTTAACATAAGATTCGGCAATCTTTTTCGTTTTAGCGTCACCTTTATCCAACAGGTCTTGGACAACTTCTCCGGCAGCGTTTCCAATGCCTTCTAAAACATCTTTAGGCAATTGCTTTAACTGAACGCCATGCTGACGAATTAATGTTTCAAGAGCGTCCCCGTTGCGAGCATTGAACTCAGCTAACATCAAATCATTTTCTGCGCGACAACAACTCATCACTAATTCTTGTAATCTTTTGGCAGAGCTTCAAATTTTGATTTGTTAATCATACATTCCAATCCGGCACCTGGCTCATGGAACCCCGGCCAGTAATAGAATTTGGCAACTTTATAAAAACCTAGAGCCAGGTCATTATATGGGCCAACCCATTCAGCGCCATCAATGGCACCGGATTGTAAGTTGGCAAAAATTTCTCCGCCCGGTACTGTAACAACCGTTACCCCAAGCTTCCGCAAAACATCCCCCCCTTGGCCTGGCATACGGAATTTAAGCCCCTTCATATCTTCGAGGGACTTAATTTCTTTTCTGTACCATCCAGCCATTTGTACGCCGGTATTTCCAGCTAGAAATGCGCGGATTCCAAAACTTTCATAAAGATCATCCCACAATTCTTGTCCGCCACCAAAATAAACCCAGGCATTTAACTCGGCTGCAGTTAGCCCGAAAGGTACAGCTGTAAAAAAGGCAGTGCCAAGCGATTTACTTAGATGGTAATAAGAAGCATCGTGAGCTATCTCGGCTGTACCATTAGAAACGGCATCAAAACATTGCAGGGCAGGAACCAGTTCACCGGCAGAATAAACCTTAATACTCAACCGGCCATTACTTAAATCAGTAATGCGTTTGGCTAAGCGTTCTGCACCAGTACCAAGACCCGGCAACCCTTTCGGCCAACTGGTTACCATTTTCCATTCTAATCTTGATTGGGCAATGGTAGGAGCGGATATCATGGAGACAGCCGCTACAGCTGAGGCTGCTGCAGCACCGGTTAAAATTTCGCGTCTATTTAATTTTTTCATACGTCATTCCTTTTTAATAAATTGCTGCCGTAATTATTTTTAGTCTGTCCATAAGTTATATTTTATGTGCTATAAAAGTCTATCATATAAAATCTATTTTATTTGCAGATGATTTTCAGTAATTTTTTTAAGGGTTGATTTATGGAGTGATGGTTTTTCTAAGGTTTGCCAACCATTTTTATTGCTATAAGTCTGGTGAGGGGAAAAAGAGGATTTATAATCCATATGAGGGCTGTTTTTAATAAAATAACCCAAATATAAATGTGGTTGCCCGATAGATTTGGTATAGTTGATTGCGGATAAAATAATAAAATTCCCTAAGCTTTTAGAAGGGAACCGGCAAGTATAAAAACTATAAACGGCAGACAGTCCGTCATTGACTATATCAACAATCATACACCCTATTACTTCCATTCCCCGGCAAAATTCCATTATCTTTGTGGCAACTGGTGCGTTTTCAATCCATTGACGATAACCTGCAAAAGTGATCCGTTCTATCTGGTGATGGTGTCGTTCCATTAAATAATTTTTAAAAATTTCAAAGTGTTCTATTTTTGCAATAGGTTCTAATAAAGCAAATGTAATGTCTTGATTTTTTTTCATGATGCGCCGAATGGATTTAGTCCAATTAAATTCATTGACTAAAACGCGCACAGGAACACATTCTTGGCAAGCTTCACACATAGGTTTATAGGCATGTTGGCCATTTCTACGAAATCCAAGCTGGCAAAGATTATCATATAAAGAGTGGGTGGTGTTCGGTGAGGGAGAGTTTTGAGTTAAGGAAACAACTAGATCTCTCTCCTGGCGATTAGGCAAATAAGGGCAAGGAACGGGATCACTTAATTCAATGTTATAAGAGAAAGGAAGCGGCTGATACTCTCTGCTCATTTATTCTTTTTGAAAGACGGGTAACATATTATTTTTAACAGTAGAGCTGGATTGTAATCAATTTTTACCCACTAAAACAATCTTTTAATACAAATTTTTAAGACTATAAAGTGCAGGTAATTTCAAATTTATTTTGGGCTGACAAAATTTTGCCTCGCTTTCCCTATTTTAAGCAATAAACATGATAATAAAAAACTTGCTAAAAATCTTATCAGAAGGTATCAACAGCAACATGTAGTCTAATAAAGGATTATATAAGATAAATTCACACGCAAAAATTGCCGTCACCAATTGACTGGCAATATCCGGTGTTAATCGATTGGAAGATCGTTAACTCCATTTTGCGGCGGACTAACCGGAAAGAAAGGAATCGTTATGTCTGTAACCAATGCCAATTTTACTATGCGGCAACTTTTAGAAGCGGGTGTTCACTTCGGCCACCATCGTCGCCGTTGGGACCCAAAAATGGCCCCCTATCTTTATGGGGTGCGCAATGATATCCACATCATTGATTTAACCAAGACTGTTCCTCTGTTAACCGAAGCTTTGCAAGCCATTCGTTCGGTGGTTTCAGAGGGCGGTAGATTATTGTTTGTTGGCACAAAAAAGCAAGCTTCTGAAAAAATTGCAGAAGCCGCAAAGAAGTGTGGCCAATATTATGTTAACCATCGTTGGTTGGGTGGTATGTTATCAAACTGGAAAACAATTTCCAATTCTATTAAACAACTGAAAGATTTTGAAGAAAAATTACAGGGCGATCATACCGGGTTTACCAAAAAAGAACTTCTTCATCTTACAAGGCAACGGGATAAATTAGAACGTACCTTAGGCGGAATTAAGGAAATGGGAGGACAGCCCACCATGTTATTTGTCATTGATACGATTAAAGAACATATCGCCATTTTAGAAGCCCGTAAGTTAAAAATCCCGGTTGTGGCGATCGTGGATAGCAATTCTGATCCTCGCTTGATTGATTACCCAATCCCCGGTAATGATGACGCAACCCGAGCAATTTCCCTGTATTGTGATTTGGTTAGTTCTTGCGTTCTTGAAGGGTTGGAGCAAGAAGCGGTTGCGCAAGGAAAAGATATTGGCGAGTCAGAACAAGGAATTATTGAAGATCTTTCCGTGGATGCAGAAAGCACAGCTAAAAATTCTGAAAACTCGCACGACTTCCTTAAGAAAGCCTAGGTATAAAAGGCAAGATTAGGTATCTTGCCTTTGAGTTTTTGTTAAAATATTTGCCGTTTTATATTGTGGAGATAGACAATGACAGAAATTTCACCAGCCCTGGTCAAGCAGCTTCGTGAAACAACGGGCGCGGGGATGATGGATTGCAAAAAAGCCCTTACTGAAACAAAAGGGAATTTAGAACAAGCACAGGATTGGCTTCGTAAGAAGGGCCTTTCGGCAGCAGCAAAAAAAGCAGGACGTATAGCATCTGAAGGATTAGTGGGTGTTGCGGTCGATGGCACAAAAGGGGTAGCGGTCGAAGTAAATAGTGAAACAGACTTTGTGGCGCGCAATCCTGATTTCCAAAATTTTGTTGGAAACGTCACTAAATTAGCCTTGACCAGTCCTGATATTGAAAAGTTAAAACAGGCAAAGTATCCGATGTCTAAAGATACTGTCGCAACTGTCTTAACTGGGCTGATTGCAAAAATTGGCGAAAATCTATCATTAAGGCACAGCCAATTTCTTTCAGTTAAGCAAGGGGTTGTGGCAAGTTATACTCACTTAGCGCAAACCCCCACAATGGGGAAAATCGCAGTTTTAGTAGGGGTTGAATCCAGCGGAAACCCACAAGATTTACTAGCCTTAGGAAAAAAGATTGCAATGCATATTGCAGCTGCAAAACCTGTTTCGGTTAGTTTGGACAAATTAGATCCAGCTCTTGTTGAAAGAGAAAGGGCGGTTTTACTTGATCAAGCAAAGCATGCTGGAAAATCGGGTGATATTCTAAACAAAATAGTTGAGGGCCGATTGCAGAAATTTTACGAGGACGTGGTTTTATTGGAACAGCTATTTGTTGTTGATGGCGAAACCAAAATTAAAAAACTTGTGGATGATTTGGCTGCAAAACTAAAAACCTCAGTTAAGATTACTGGCTTTATCCGCTTGGCTTTAGGGGAGGGGATTGAAAAAGAAGAGAAGGATTTTGCGGCGGAAGTTGCCACCCAGTTAAGAAGGTAAACAACTTAAAGAAAGCTTTTTAAATGGCGCCAACATTATATAAACGGGTGTTACTAAAAATTTCTGGGGAAGCCCTGATGGCAGATCGGGATTTTGGCTTGGATCCCGATACTGTAAGCCGGCTGGCAGCGGAAATAAAAACCGTTCACCTTCTGGGTGTTCAGGTTTGTTTGGTTATCGGTGGCGGCAATATATTTCGTGGGGTTGCGGGGGCTGCACAAGGGATGCAGCGCGCTTCAGCTGATTATATGGGAATGCTTGCCACCGTTATCAACGCTTTGGCTTTACAAAATGCTTTGGAGCAGATTGGCGTTCAAACGCGCGTACAGTCGGCTATTCCGATGGCAACTGTTTGCGAGCCTTATATCCGTAGGCGGGCTCAACGGCATATGGAAAAAGGACGGGTGGTAATTTTTGCGGCGGGTACCGGAAATCCTTTTTTTACCACGGATACGGCAGCAGCATTGCGAGCTTCTGAAATGGGTTGTGAAGCTTTATTCAAGGGAACCAAAGTGGATGGCGTTTATAATGCTGATCCGAAAACAAACCCGAAAGCTATTCGTTATCAGCGTTTGACTCATTTAGAAGTTTTGTCCCAAGACTTAAAGGTGATGGATGCTGCGGCGATTGCCTTAGCGCGTGAAAACAAAATCCCAATTATTGTATTTTCCATCCATCAAGCGGGGGCTTTTGCTAATGTATTGTCCGGTAAGGGTACCTATACAATAATTACGGATTAAATAAGTTGAAGAGGAAGTAGGAAAATGACGAAAGAATTATTTGATGATATCAAACGCCGGATGGATGGATCGATTGAAGCGCTTCGCCGGGAATTTGCAGGACTACGCACAGGTCGTGCCTCTGCTAGTTTATTACATGGTGTTATCGTCAATGCCTATGGTACTAAAACGCCTATCTTGCAAGTCGGTACTATTTCTGTAACAGAATCACGAATGATAACTGTTCAAGTTTGGGATAAAGGTCTTGTCACTGCTGTTGAAAAAGCAATCAGGGAAGCGGGTTTGGGCTTAAATCCGGCTGCAGATGGCCAGTTTGTTAGGGTTCCTATTCCTGAATTAAGCCAAGAGCGTCGTTTGGAATTAATTAAGGTGGCACATAAATATGCAGAACAGACGAAAGTAGCCCTTCGCAATGTGCGTCGTGACGGCATTGAACACCTAAAAAAGTTAGAAAAAGATGGAAACTTGTCGAAAGATGAGCATCGCCAAAAGGCAGAGCAGGTGCAAAAAATTACGGATGAATATGTTAAGAAGATTGATGATCTTCTGCAGCATAAAGAAAAGGAAATTCAGCAAATCTAGTGTTATTATAAGTTTGGCAGGTCAACGGATTGTCAGATCTAATGGGATTATCAATCCCCCAACATGTTGCGGTAATTATGGATGGTAATGGCAGATGGGCCAAATCACGCCAGTTACCTAGAATTGCTGGCCATCAACAAGGTGTTCTGGCCGTCCGGGAATGTATCAGTGCCGCAATTAGTCAAAAGGTTAAATTTTTGACGTTATTTGGCTTTTCTGCAGAAAATTGGAAAAGGCCCGTCGGTGAAATTAAAGAATTAATGGGTTTATTGGGATTTTACCTGCAACATGAAAGACAACTTCTGCAAGAAAAGGATATTCAGTTCCGTGTCATTGGCCAGCGAGATCGATTAACGCCTGAAATTATGGAACAAGTTGATATTCTTGAAGATGTCACAAAAAATAATAAAAAATTACAGTTAACTTTAGCCCTCAGTTATGGTTCCCGCCAAGAGATTGTTCAGGCCATCCAACAAATTGTTGAACAAAGGCTCCAATATCCTTCCATTACTCATCCGATGATCGATGAGCATATGGTTAGCCAGTTTTTGTGGACGTCCGGCATACCAGATCCAGATTTAATTATTCGGACAAGCGGGGAAAAGCGGTTAAGTAATTTTCTTCTTTGGCAAAGTGCTTATGCCGAATTAATTTTTTTGGATGTACTATGGCCTGATTTCTCAAAAGATGATTTTATTAAAGCTATTCATACATTCCAGCAACGCCAACGTCGATATGGGATGATTAATGAGATGGAATCATGAAGTATCACCGCTTAATTTCAGCACTGATATTATTGCCTTTGGTACTCATACCTATGATATGGGGTCATCCTTGGTTTGATATTTTACTTATTATCATGGGTTTTCTAGCAATTTCCGAATGGTTCTTGATTTGTCAAAAATCTTGCCCGGTTAACCAAAAAATTGCCAGCCAAACCATGCTCATGTTAGCTGTTCCCGTCTTATTGTTCCTAATAATTATTGCGGTTTTAGCAGGAACTTCCAGGAGCGAAAATATCGTGATATTTTCAGCAATCACTTTGGGATTGGTAGTTGTTTTGTTTTTGATTGCTTGGTGGCTAAAAATATGCGCCCTATTTTTATCTTGGCTAGGGGTGATTTATATTGCTATGGCTATTTATGCTATGTTGTGGTTACGTTATGACGGACAGTTCGGTGTATATAATATTTTGTGGCTTTTCTTGGTTGTGTGGGCTACGGACATATTTGCTATGGTGGTAGGCAAAAAAGTGAAGGGTCCAAGGCTTGCCCCTCGCATCAGTCCTAATAAAACCTGGTCAGGATTAGTGGGTGGAATGATTGCTGCATCTACCGTTTCTTTCATATTTGCCTATATGCAAGATAGCCCATATTTGCTATTATGCACTGTTTTGGGGGCAGTTTTTGGTATTATTGAACAAATGGGCGATTTGCTTGAATCAATGCTTAAAAGAAAATTCGGGGTCAAAGATAGTAGTCAACTTATTCCCGGTCATGGCGGAGTTTTAGATAGAATTGATGGATTATTATTGTTAAGCATATGTATGGCGTTGATTTTTTATTTTTTAAAAATTGAATGGTGGAAATTGGCATGAAAATGAACCCAACCCCTTTAGGTCCGATTGAGCCGCGCAAAGTCAGCATTCTTGGATCAACAGGATCAGTCGGTTGCAGCACAGTAGATCTTGTTGCACGCTATCCAGATAGCTTTCCTGTTCAGGCATTGGTTGCCAATAAGAATTGGCAATTATTAGCCCAGCAGACAAAGCAACTACGCCCTAAACTAGTCGTTATTGGGGATACGGCCTATTATAAAGATTTAAAAAATGCTTTATCGGATACCAGGGTTGAAATTACCGCTGGCGAGGAGGCGGTTGTTGAAGCAGCTTCTTATCCTACCGATTGGACTATGTCAGCAATTGTAGGTGCAGCTGGCTTAAAACCAACCATGGCTGCTATTAAGCAAGGTAAAATGGTCGCTTTAGCAAATAAAGAATCACTTGTTTGCGGGGGACGGTTATTAATGCAGGAAGTTCAAAAATATCAGACCCAATTGTTGCCAACCGATTCCGAACATAGTGCTATTTTCCAGGTATTTGAAAACCAACATTGTGAAACTATTGAAAAGATCATCTTAACGGCTTCGGGCGGTCCATTTCGGCAATGGCCAATTGAAAAAATGGCAGATATTACTCCCGAGCAAGCCGTTGCTCATCCGAATTGGTCCATGGGAACAAAAATTTCAATCGACTCAGCTACTATGATGAATAAAGGGCTAGAGCTTATTGAGGCTTTTCATCTTTTCGGTATTGATGAGAAGCAAATTGATGTTGTCGTTCACCCGCAATCTATTATCCATAGCTTGGTCAGCTATATCGACGGCTCTGTTTTGGCACAATTAGGAATGCCGGACATGCGGACTCCAATTGCTTATGCCTTAAGCTGGCCAACGCGAGTAAAAACTCCGGTTAAACGCTTGAATTTGGTTGATATTATGTCGATGACCTTTGAAGCACCGGATATTAAACGCTTTCCCTGTTTAAGGTTGGCTAGGCAAGTTATTAAATTAGGTGAAGGGGCAACCACCGCCTTAAATGCTGCAAATGAGGTAGCTGTGCAATATTTTTTAAATCGAAAAATCTCTTTTTTGAATATCCCAGCGGTGGTCGAGGCTACTTTGGATAGTATTTCAAATTTTGACATCAAAAATATTGATGAAATTTTTCATATGGATCATTTAGCACGAGAAAAAGCTAAAATGATCTGTCACGGAAAAACCAGCAATAAAGTAAGATATATAAATCAATAATGAATGGAATTATCCTGATTTTCCCTAACCACAGAAAAAGTGGAACACCCTGATCACCATGGAAAATTTTTTATCTGCCCTATATACCGTCGGTGGTTTTATTGCAGTTATCACCCTTGTGGTGTTTGTGCACGAGCTGGGTCATTTTCTGGTTGCGCGTTGGAATAATGTAAAGGTTGAAATTTTTTCAATCGGCCTGGGCAAAGAAATATTTGGTTTAACAGATCGATATGGCACGAGATGGCGTGTTAGTTGGATCCCGTTAGGCGGTTATATCAAAATGCTCGGAGAGCCAAACCTACAACACAACAATAATCTTCCGCAATTACCTAGATCAAGTCAGGCTTTCATTGACAAGAAGATAGGGCAGAAAATAGCTATAGTTGCAGCTGGCCCCATCGCAAATTTTATTTTTTCTATTGTGCTATTTACGCTTATTTTTTGGTCTTTTGGAAAGATGGTTACCGCACCTGTCATCGCCGAAATACAAACAGATATGCCAGCGGCAGCGGCTGGGCTGATGCCGGATGATAAAATTCTGGCGTTAGATGGAAAAAAAATAAATTCGTTTGAAGATATTGCCCGCTATATACAATTAAATACCGGACAAGACATTAGTTTTCTTATTGAACGGAATGGAAAATCTTCAACCTTAATTATTAAGCCGATCCTAAAAGCCGTTACGGACATATTGGGCGATAGACAGTGTATTCGGCAAGTTGGCATAAAATTTGCAGAAACCTCACATCAAGAATTTGCATTTTTTCAATCTTTTGAGATGGCTATTGTTCAGACACAGAATATCATCAGTGATAGTTTAACGGCTATATCCCAAATTATTACGGGTGAACGTTCGGTAAAACAGTTACAAGGGATTGTTTCAACTGCTAGGGTATCAGGGGAAGCAGCCAGAATGGGCATTTTGTCGCTGCTGTTTTTAGCAGGATTTCTATCTGTGGCAATTGGGTTATTTAATCTATTCCCTATTCCTTTACTTGATGGCGGGCATTTAATATTTTACCTTATCGAATTGCTTCGGGGCAAGCCCTTGAGTACAAAAATACAAGAAGCCGCTTTTAAGATTGGATTGTTCCTCATTGGTGGAATTTTCATATTAGCTTTATACAATGATCTAATAGGGGCTTTCCAAATGCAGCCGAATCCTAAATGTTAAACCCAGTTTCCTACTATCATTTTATATCCACTTGAATATATTAAAACCGTCAATTACCAGGAAAAAAGAAAATACCATGACCAATAAATCTACAAGATTAAACCTCTTACAAAAGCTTTTTTTTCTAACATTGGGTTTTTGTTTTTTCATTAGCACCATTTTTATATCTGCCACTTATTTGAAGGCACAGAACACACCTACTATTACTGGTATAAGGGTTGAGGGGGTGCAGCGGATAGAAGCGGATACAGTTAGGGCTTATCTTGGTTTTCAAGTGGGGGATCCTGTAGATTTACGTTTAATTGACGAAGGATTGAAGTCCCTGTACGCCACTGGCTTTTTTGCTGATGTGCAAATTTTGCGTGAAGGCAATGGGATAGTCATAAAGGTCAAAGAAAACCCTATCATTAACCGAGTAGCTTTTGAGGGAAATAAAAGGATTGACGATAAAACCTTAACAGTAGAAGTACAGTTAAGGCCACGGGTTGTTTACTCGGCCACTAAAGCCATTGCAGATGCGAAAAGGATCCAAGATGTTTATCGGCGCAATGGCAGGTTTGCAACGACGGTTGAGCCAAAAATTATCCAATTAGAACAAAACCGCGTTGATTTAGTTTTTGAGATTAAAGAAGGAACCCGTACAACGGTAGCCAGTGTATTATTTGTGGGCAACAAAATTTTTAGTGATCGGACCTTGCGTTCCCAAATTATTACACATCGTAGTGCTTGGTACCGGTTTTTATCAACTAATGATAATTATGACCCGGATCGCATCCAAGCGGATGTTGAGTTATTAAAAAATTATTATGGTCAGCATGGATATGTTGATTTTAATGTATTATCCAATGTGGTTGAATTTTCCCCGGAACGTAATGCTTTTTTCGTGACATTTACTGTGGAAGAAGGCAATCGTTATAAAATTGGCACTGTCAATTTAACCACCAATCTGCGTAATCTAAATGTTGACCGATTAAAAAAACTGATTAGGTCAAAAGCAGGTTCATGGTTTGATTCCAGTCTTGTTGAAGAAACAATATCAGATTTAACCGAAGAAATAGGGACGTTGGGGTACGCTTTTGCTGGTGTGGAGCCAGCCTTAAACATTGACCGGGAAAATCGCCGGGTTGATATCACTTATCAGATTAAAGAAGGTATCAAAGTATATGTTGAGCGTATCGATATCGTTGGAAATGTCCGAACTTTGGACCGGGTTATCCGTCGTGAATTTCAAATTGCAGAAGGGGATGCCTTCAATGCATCTAAACTAAGGACAACCCGTCAACGATTATTTAATCTAGGCTTCTTTAGCAAGGTTGATATCCAAACAAAACAAGGCAGTGCCCCAGATAAGGTTGTTCTGGTGGTTGATGTGCAAGAACAATCGACGGGCAGTTTGAATTTTGGTTTAGGTTATTCAACATCAGACGGGCCAGTTGGAACAGTGACGCTTAGCGAACAAAATTTCTTGGGCAAAGGGCAAGCTTTAAGTGTTAACTTGACATTGTCAGGGTTGCGTTCTTCTGCGCAAATCAGTTTTGATGAACCTTATTTCATGGGGCGCGATCTTCGTGCTGGTTTCGATATATTCCGGACGCAGGCTGGCCTCTTTAAGATTGGTAGCGTAGATGATCAATCTTACAGAGAAACCAGCACGGGTTTTACCTTGCGCGCTGGGTATGACCTCAGCGAGCATTTAAGTCAGAACTGGAGTTATTCGCTTTCATATGATCAAATTTTTAAGGTCAAAAATGGGGTATCCGCTGCTGTTCAACAGCAAAAAGGCAACAGTATAAAATCTTCTCTGTCGCACTCATTAGTTCTAGATTATAGGGATAGCCGTTTTGATACACGCGAGGGTTATTCTATCCGGATATCCAATGAATTTGCAGGACTAGGTGGTGATATTTCCTATTTGAAATCTAGGGTTTCTGCAGGTTATTGGGTTCCTGTTTTTAATAAAAATGTAACTTTGGCACTTACGGGCGAAGCTGGTTATATTTTTGGGATTGGACAAAAAATTAGAATTGTTGATTCGTTTTATCTCGGTGGAGATAATTTGAGAGGTTTTGAAGCTGCTGGTATTGGTCCGAGGGATTTATTAACGGATGATGCACTGGGTGGAAATATTAGCTTAAAAGGAACTGTTGAGCTTAGTTTCCCCTTAGGGCTGCCTGAAGAATACCAAATCCGTGGTCGGATATTTACTGATTTTGGTACCGTTTTTAGAAGTGATTTTAAAGCTGCCTCTGTTGTTGATGATACAAAACTGCGTGTATCGGTAGGCTTTGGGTTTACGTGGCGTTCGCCTTTCGGACCCTTAGCAGTAGATTTTGGCTTTCCGCTTATGAAAGCAAAATATGACGTTAAACAAGTTTTCCGTTTCAGTGTAGGGACACGTTTTTAAGATATTTTTTATCTAAGATTTGGGTTACCATTGTATAGTTTAATTTATCGTTTACCGAGGAGTTTAAGATGAAAAAAGGAATATTATCACTTCGTCAATTATGCGCAATTATTGTCATCTCTATCTTGGCAACTTTGTCTATTCAACCAAGTTTTTCCCAACAACCGAGAGCGCCGGTTATTGTAGTCATTGATTTTCAACGGGCAATCCTGACAAGTAAGGCTGCAAAGAATTTAAATGAGGAACTCACAAAATTAACCAAAAGCTATCAGCTGGAAATAGCGAAACAAGAAGATGCCTTAAGAAATGCCCAGCGGGAATTACAGCTTGAGTCTGATAAACTAACCCCAGAACAATTACAAAAGAAACAAGAAGCATTAAATGCACAAATTGCCCGCTACCAGGCGGATTTTCAACAAAGAAAGAAAAGATTAGAAACCATCGATCAAACGGGATCACAAACAATCCGTAATACGCTTATTGAAGTGGCCCAGAATCTTGCAAAACAGCGTGGTTATAATTTGGTATTAGATAAAGGAGTTGTCATTTTTTCATTAGATAGTCTTGATATTACGGATGAAATCATCAAATTGCTTGACCAAAAATTGCCAGCAGTAAAAATTACCATCCAGAATTAGGAACAAATGATATAACGATAATAACGAAAGTGATTGGGATATGACTGATTTAAAGATATCAGAAACACCTTCAAAAACCCTTGATATCATGCGGGTCATGGAAATGATTCCGCATCGTTATCCTTTCCTATTAGTCGATCGTATCATTGAATTTCAAAACGATGTGATGGCGGTGGGGTTAAAAAATGTATCTATTAATGAAAATTTTTTCCTCGGACACTTTCCCCGTGTTCCTGTTATGCCGGGTGTATTGATTATTGAATCCATGGCTCAAACGGCCGCCGTTCTCGTTGTTTCTACATTGGGACCGGAGGCTGAGGGGAAACTTGTCTATTTTATGGCGATTGATAATGCCCGTTTCCGGCATCCTGTGGTACCCGGCGATCAATTGCTTTTGTATGTTTATAAAGAACGTAGCCGAGGGCCTGTCTGGCGTTTCAGGGCTGAAGCAAAAGTTAATCAGCAATTGGTTGCTGAGGCAGAATTTTCTGCCATGATTCGCGATAAATAAACATTCCATGTTCTAGGGCGTGTGATCGCCTGGCTCAATTGACCACATGCCCTAGTCTTAATTAGAGATAAGGAGTCTCTTGATGGTCGTACTTGACTAATCGATGTTACTTTGTGTATTTGCTAACGCAGGTGTTGGGTTAAGTCCCATAAAAAAAGACCATAATATATCAAATTACAGCCTTTTTTATATGTGATAAATGCCAGGAGGCTAATTTTATTTAGCTGTAGGCACAAATCTTACGTTTTAAGAGTTAACGTTTTTCAATGGGTACATATTTCCGGGCCACTTCACCCATATAACGTTGCCTAGGGCGGCCAATTCGCATGCTGCTGTCTTCAATCATTTCTTTCCACTGCGCTACCCATCCAACTGTTCGAGCCAAGGAAAACAAAACAGTAAACATTGAAGTTGGGAAGCCAATCGCTTGTAAGATAATTCCTGAATAGAAATCAACATTCGGGAACAATTTGCGTTCAATAAAATACTCATCCTGCAGGGCTATTTTTTCTAATTCCATCGCTAACTGGAACAATGGCTGATCGTGCATCCCAAGCGCTTCCAAGACTTCATGACAGGTATCTTTTAAAACGGCAGCACGCGGGTCATAGTTTTTATAAACACGGTGACCAAAGCCCATTAAGCGGAAAGAACTATTTTTGTCTTTGGCTTTTTTAATAAATTCAGGGATCCTTTTTTTATCTCCAATTTCCCGCAACATATTGACGACGGCCTCATTAGCCCCCCCATGGGCGGGCCCCCACAAAGAAGCCATCCCGGCTGCAATACATGCAAAGGGGTTAGCACCGCTTGACCCAGCTAAACGTACGGTTGAAGTGGAGGCATTCTGCTCATGATCAGCGTGAAGGATAAAGATCTTATCCATCGCCTTTACCACCACTGGATTTAGCTTATATTCTTCCGCAGGTACAGCAAAAGTCATATTCAGGAAATTAGCAGAATAACTCAGACTATTTTGTGGATAAATAAAAGGCTGGCCGATTGAATATTTATAAGCCATCGCCGCAAGCGTCGGCATTTTCGCAATTAAGCGGTGGGAGGCAATCATTCGTTGCTGCGGATCATTAATATCCGTGCTGTCATGATAAAACGCGGATAAAGCACCAACCACCCCAATCATGATTGCCATTGGGTGGGCATCCCGCCTGAATCCACGATAGAAAAATTGCAATTGTTCATGGATCATGGTGTGGTGGGTAATCGTATCGGCAAACGTATCCATTTGGTTTTTATTAGGTAAGTGGCCTTGCAGCAGTAAATAAGCAACTTCTAAAAACGTACTTTTAGTGGTTAATTCTTGGATCGAATATCCACGATGCAATAAAATACCTTCATCGCCATCAATATAAGTGATTTTAGAATCACAACTAGCAGTTGAAGAGTAACTGGGATCATAGGTTAATAACTGATAATCTGAATATAACTTTCTCACGTCGATAGCACGGCTACCAATCGTCGGGGAAAGAACAGGCAAATCAAAACGTTTTTGCGTTTTATTATCAATAATTGTCACAGTATCAGCATTAAGGCTGCTGGATTTTGTTTTATTGGTATTTTCGGGTGCAGTAGTCATGCGATTACTCATCATTCGTTTTAATAGTTACCTGATTAAAATAGAGGATATCTTTTGTCGAATCAATAGCCTAGATCAATTCTTTTTGCACTGCAAAATTCATCGGAACATTTTTGAATAAAACTTCTTGATCCATAAATTGTTGTTTTTCGCTTTTGTTTTTGAAAAATTTTATTTTCCGCTATGCTTATAAACTATCTTAAGATTTTTTGAAGATGGGACTATTATTTGTTTCCTATCCTTATCTTACTTATCGCCCCCCTTTTGGCCGTTGGTATAGGTTTGTATCATTTCCTTTATCATGAGCCGTCGCTGTGGGCGACATTCGGTATGTTGCCAACGGCAATGATATTCTTGTTCAGTTTAGTTTATTTAAAAAGAAACAAATGGTCCGGCCTATATAAAATAATAGGAATTTTAAATTTTTGTTTCTTAGGGTTTATTTTAGCCCATCTTCAAACAATTTTAACAAACACAGAACTATTAAATTATCCCTTAAACAATGTGAATATTGAAGGTGATATAAGACATATTGAAATAACGTCTAAGGGGTATCAAAAGGTTATTATTGAAAATATTAAAATTTTAACCCCTCATCACCCAACCCACTTAAAAACTGCCCAAATAACCATAAGATCAAAGAAAGAAATTTTACAATATGCAGATCATATTAGGGTTAGGGTAGATCTTTTCCCTCCGGGCTTACCAGCTTTTCCAGGGGGATATAATTTCCGTAAAAATTTTTGGTTTGAAGGAATTGGCGCGATTGGCTTTGCCCGTGGGCATGCGGAAATTTTATCCCAAAACACTTCTTTTCTTCATAACCATTTAACGGTTTTATTAAACCAAACAAGGCAAAGCTTAAGTCAAAAGATAATTACCATATTACCTGGTGATGAAGCCAGTGTTGCGAAAGCTCTAATCCTAGGCGATCAAGGCAGCATTCCGCAAAAAATTGTTAATGATATGCAAAATAGCGGGTTATCGCATCTCTTGTCTGTTTCTGGATTACATCTCAGTTTGGTTGGCGTATTAACTTTCGGATTATTTAGGCGCGTATTGATTTTATATCCTCTTAGCCAGTTTGATTGGCCCAGGAAAAAAATCGCAGCCTTGCTGACCATTTTAATTGCTTTCTTTTATCTTTTATTAACTTATGCCGCTGTTCCAACCCAACGTTCCTTCATGATGGTTGCTTTGGTGATGATTGGAATCTTGCTTGATCGACAAATCATTGGTTTATATACATTGGCTTGGGCGGCGATTATCATTCTAATATTTAATCCCTATAGCTTGTTAACAGCCAGCTTTCAGATGAGTTTTGTAGCCGTGGCGGTGATTATTGCGATTGTCAAAAAAGATGAAATTAGCCAAAAAACTTCTGAACAATCCAATTTAAGAAAAACGAATTCTTTATTTTTAAGGTTTGGGCGATATATTTCCCAATTAATAAAGGTCAGTTTTTGGATCAGTTTGGCTATTATGCCAATTACTTTATATCATTTTAATCAAGCGAGCATTTACGGCATATTAGCTAACCTTTTGGCTATTCCCATCACTTCATTCTGGGTGATGCCTGCGGCGTTAATGGGGGTATTGTTATCTTTATGTAATTTAGAAAATATACCCTTTATTATTATGGGGGAGGGGATCAGCTGGATCCTTAATATTGCCAATTTTATTACGCAAATGCCTTACGCAACTGTTAATGTTAGCTTCATAAGCTTGGCGGCAGCTCTTATCTTTACCCTGATAATATTTCTTATTCTTGCCCCATCGTTTCCGTACAAAACAAGTATGATCGTGATATTATTAGGGATCGCATTTTTTACAACCAGAAAGCCAAATATTCCAGATATAATTGTTTCTATTGATGAAAAAATGATTGTCTTAAAAAATAATGCGAATGGTTATTTAATCATTACCTCCCAAAAAAGCTCTTTTTTATTAAAAATATGGCAAGAGAGTTTAAGAAAAACAAGAATCATCCCTTGGGCTTATTTTTATAAACATCCTGATTTTGTGTGTGATACCACAGGTTGTTCCTACAAAATACAGGATAAAACCATTTTAATTTTATGGCAAAACAATCCCCAGGACTATTCATGTGAAACAGCGGATTTAGTTATTAATCTAAATGATAGGGGACCTATATCTTGCAATACCGTGCCAGTGATCCAAAAATCACCCGGTCAACCTATGTATTGGGGATGGATCACACCAAAAAAAATCGAAATCTTATCAACAACAGATTTGCTCGGTAATAGGCCGTGGATCAAAGATTATTCAAAATAAATTTAGTATTTGCGAATAATTGTTTTCAGGCGACCCTGGATTTTTACCTGATTAGGAGAATAAATCTGTGTCTCATATCTTTTATTGGCAGGAGCCAACAGAATCTTTTTTTGTTTAAGGTAATATTTTTTTAATGTTGCCTCATGATCATTAATCAGTGCTACAACGATATTCCCATCTTCCGCGGTTTCACTTTTTTCAATAATTGCCATATCCCCATCAAAAATTCCTGCCTCCTCCATGGAATCACCAGAAATTTCCAAAGCATAATACATTTTATGAGAATTTTTTGAATTCCTCGTGCTTAAAAAGCTACTAGGCACATCTAATGTTTTGCCAGGGTCAGCAACGGCAAGGATCGGGGATCCGGCTGCAATCCTACCATATAGGGGAATATTTAAAAAATCACTTTTATTTCCCATATAAGCTGGATTAAACTGCAAAGCGTTAGCATCAGATTGGCTGGATTTTTTCAGCAGGGAAGGATTTTTGATGGGTTCCAATAAACTATGAGGCATTCTGGCAATTTCTAAAGCACGTGCCCGTTGTTTAATTTGTTTGATGAATCCTCGCTCCGCTAATCCATTAATTAAGCGGAAAATCCCCGATTTTGAGCGAAGATTGACAGCAATCTTCATCTCTTCAAAACTGGGCGATATTTTATTTTCCAACGTATAAGAATGAATGAATTCTAATAATTCTAACTGTTTTCGCGTCAACATTATGGCACCTATGGAACATAAAAGAAACATTATCTTTTTCTAAGGGTGTTCTTAGTAAACGTCAAGTATAAATGATTATTGAATAGCAATAGATTTATTATAAAGAAGCAGTCAAAAATAATTTGATCTTGTAATGTTTTTGCAGATGTTGATGATCATAAGAAAGTTTTAAATGGTCTCTGAGAATGACTAAAATGACTATAAAGTTAATGAATAGAGTGGGAGGATTGGGGAAGTATAAAAATAGCCATTCATTTTTTAAAATTATCCTTATGTGTTTTTGTTTTACATTCGTGGGTTGTTCAGAAAAACCTACCAATCTTTTATCTTTGGAAAATTATGAACTACCTTCCGGTCTAGTTATGATTGACAAGCCTGTTATGGATTCATCACTGGAAGCATTCGCTCGCCTTCATATCCCACTATCTTCGGATAATAAAATTCAAGGATTCATTGTTCTTATCATTGATGATATGGGTTTAAATCATGGGTTTGCATCCCGCGCGGTCAAATTGCCCCCCAAAGTTACCTTGTCGTATTTGCCTTATGCCTTGCATCTTAAAAAACAGGTAACGAATGCATTGCAAGCTGGTCATGAAATTATGCTTCATTTACCTATGGAAGCCCATCAAATGATGGGCCAAGATACAGTACCAAACATTTTGATGGTATCAATGACACCCAGTGAATTAGAAGAAAAAATAAACTGGGCTTTTTCCCAAATTCCTCAATTTACCGGCGTGAATAACCATATGGGCAGCCGTTTTACCGAGTGGCCAGAAGGTATGGAGGTTTTATTAAGATCAATTAAAAAGCGCGGGTTGTTTTTTTTAGATTCAAGAACAACCGCCCAATCGGTAGCGTTTACAATGGCTAAAAATATGGGCTTACCATTTGTTCAGCGGGATGTTTTCATTGACCATTTCCAAAATGAGCAAGCTATCTACCAACAATTAGCAAGCCTTGAAAATATCGCTTTGAAAAGGGGATATGTTGTGGCAATTGCCCATCCACACCCCCAAACTATGGATATTCTTGAAAAATGGTTGCTCACATTACCAGAGAAAAAATTACACTTAATATCTGTACAAGATTTATTGAAAAAATTTCATTGAAATTATAACTAAAAACCCGATTTATTCTTCCAAATGGCTTTCCAGCATCCACACACTTTTTTCATGAACGCCTAAGCGCTTAATTAACAAATCAGCGGTACTTTCATCACCTGCTGCTTCAGCTACAGGCAAAGCCTTTTTTATGGTTTCAATAATCATTTTATTATTATCGCATAGCAAAGAAATCATGTGCAAAGCCTTGGGTAAATTTGTTTCTTCCTTGATTTTAGAGAGTTTTTCGTAGGCTACAAAACTACCCGGTGCAAAAGATCCAAGGGCTCGGATTCTTTCGGCAAGTTCATCAACAGCTCCAGACAACTCTTTGTATTGAGATTCAAATAACAAATGATAAGAATAAAACATTGGCCCTATTACGTTCCAATGAAAATTCTGTGTTTTTAAATAAACTACGTAAGTTTCCGCCAGCAATTGATTAAGCGCTTGTACCACCGTTGTGGGGGCAGTAATTGCAGGCGTAGCATTTAGATTTGGCTTGTTCATCATCATTCTCCCATTTTTCTGTTTTGATTATAAGCCATTTTCAAGATAAAAGCACCGAAATATTATCTGATCCAAAAATCATAAAAAAATTCTTAAATTTTAAAGCAATGAAAAAGCCCCAGCTGTTTTATAGTGAACCAAAATAACGGGAATGTTAATTTTTATTTTATAACATGTTATTGAAAAGCTTTATCCAAAACTTCTTGATTGATCTCAACATGATAAAAGGATTTTAAATAATCGATCAGTTGTTCGCCTATATCATTGGAAAATTCAGCAGATAAGGTTGCTCGTAAATCTTTATAATCTTCACTTTCAACATTAACATCAGGTTTTTGAATTTCTGTTAACTTAGCAACCACTATATAATTTTCTGAGGGCTGATAAATAATTTCCCCAATTTTTGTCATAGAGAAAATCCTGCTGTTTAATATGGCATCAATGTTGGCTTGCTGATCCAGCTTATTTCTGGTTAAAGCACTTGAAGTAATAACTGTACCTTTAACCTGACTGGCAATAGATAGAAAATCTTGATTGGCAGCTTGCCCGATTACGCTTTCAATTTTTTCGGTAGCTTTTTGCAATTTTTGTTGACTCTGCCATTGTTTTATCAATTCTTCACGAACTTCAAGTAAAGGGCGGGGGGTGGATAAGTCAATTTTTTCAACAAAGAAAGAGGTGTAATCCCCAGCGGCAGTGATCAACATGTTGCTATATTGCCCTTGGTTCAAACGGGTGATTTGCAGCAATGTAGTACGGTCAATGGGATATCCTAAAATCTCAGATAATTTCTGGGCGGTACCTGCATCCATGGTTAATTGCGAAACTTCCACTACTTCAAATTCAGCCGCTTTGGCGGCATCAAGAAAATTATCCCCCGCCGCTAATTGGTCTTCAAATAAAACACGGCGTTTATCGGCAAGAATTTCTGCTTCATTCCGTGCTAACATCATTTTCAATTGGGGGATAGCTTCTGCAAAACCAACTTTATTTTCAGGCTGGATTCGAACAAGACGGATAATATGCCAGCCAGCAATACCATTGACAGGTTTTGATATTTCGCCGTCTTTTAAAGAAAAAGCACTTTCAATAACATCAGACGATAAGCCTAAAACAGGAGTTGATTTTTCTATTTGTTCAATAAAGATTGGCGAAGTGCCAGTTAAATTCACTGCAAATTCTGTAAAAGATTGGCCATTTTGCAATTTTTGATAGGCATCCTCTGCTTGCTCTTTAGTTGTAAAAACGATCTGTTCAATCGACCTCTTTTCATTTTTGTGGAAAATGGGGATATTGTTATCATATTCCTGATGCAGATCTTCTTCTCGAAAAGACATATTTGTTACTAAATCGGCTGCCAAATTTTTTATAGACAATTTTGCGATGATTATATTACGGCGCTCCGGAGTTAGGCGGGTTTGTTTGACAATATTATAAAAATTATCAATTTCCGTATCGGATGGCATGCCCGGATCTTCTATCTGATCAAAATCCATTACAAAAGTTTCGACTACTCTTTTTTCATTTCTAAACTGATAGATGTTTTTTGCTAAAATATCTGGAGTTTCAATGTCCCCTAGCGCAGAACCAAAAGCGGTGGCAGATAAAATTTGATCTTTAGATTGTTGTATAAATTCATTGCTAGTCAAACCATTTGACCGTAAATAGGCCTGATAGAGGGCTGGATCAAAAACTCCCATTTGGTTCTTAAAAATCGGCAAGTTTGTAAGGATTTTGCTAATAATGGGATCAGTAATCCCGATATTTAAATCAGCGGCAAGGGCATTAAGCAATTTCCGCTCAATCAGGTTATCGATAATACGCTGATCTATATTCCGTAATTTCATTTCTTGATAAGAAAAAGTTTGGCCAGTTTGCCTTTCATACTGGGAGATAACTTTTCTTAACGCCTGTATATATTCAACGGTTGGAATGTCTTCACCATTGACAGTGGCGATGGCTGGATCTCGTTGAAAGCCTCGAATAATATCGCCAATTCCCCATAAAGCGAAAGAGCCCACCAATAAAAAAAGTAAAACTTTAATAATCCAAGAAGAAGCTTTCGTACGAATTGCTGTCAGCATGATTGAACAATCTATCCACAGAGAATTGGTATAAGGTTGGGTTGAATTAATGTCGCAAAGTAAAAAATCGAATAACCTTTAAACAAGTGTTAGCTTTTTTTATTAAACAATTCAATGCCTATGATCAAAGGGTAGGAATTTTTATCAGGATGGCATTAAAAATAAATTTCAGCTATACATTGTTTCTAGATTTTAATCTTTAAAAATAACTTTTTAATTAATAGGTATATCTTCATGATTGAAAAAAAGTTTCTCATTGTGGGGAATTGGAAAATGAATGCAAATGCCTTAGAGGCGGCACTGATTGCCAAGCAATTATTGTCTCATAAGACCCTGCTTGAGAAATATGATTCGCAGATAAGAGTTGTTATATCTCCACCCTTTCCCTTTATTAGCCTTGTCAAAGATGTGCTAGTAGAACTGAAAGTTGCTGTAGGGGCCCAAGATTGTCACGAGCAAGAACAAGGAGCTTTTACAGGCGATGTATCGGCTAGAATGTTAGCTTCCTTAGGTTGCAAATATATTATTGTGGGGCATTCAGAACGGCGGCGGTTCCACAACGAAACCAACCAACTAATCTCTATGAAGGTCTCAGCTTGTGTAAAAAATAACCTTATCCCTATTATTTGCATTGGGGAGACAGAGGAAGAAAAGAATCAAGGGCAAACTTTCCAAATCCTGAACCGCCAGTTAGAAGAATGCTTGCCTAAAGAAAAATTGGCCAGTAAATCATTTGTAGTCGCTTATGAGCCAGTTTGGGCGATAGGCTCTGGAAGAATTCCGGAAGATAAAGAAATTTCCCTTATCCATCAACATATTTATACATATTTGGTGAAATTTTCTTCCAACCAGCTTTTTTCAGTGATTTATGGGGGGTCTGTAAAACCGGATAATGCGGGATTGATTGCTGGCTTGGAGCTAGTAGATGGATTATTGGTAGGGGGAGCCAGCCTTCAAGCTGATCATTTCTTTGATATTATCAAAAAATCTTCTGTATCGCTTAGTTAAGTTGATATGTAAGCGTAGTCGTTAATTTTGGATAAAAAGCGACATTTTAGATAATTATCGAAGTCTTACTTGCAGTAATATAATTTATCTTATAATTAAAAGGGTAATAATTTGATTAATAATTGGTATATAACCACCTCACAGAACCTGAAGAGAAAGATATGACAACCATAATTCTTGTAATTCATTTGATATTAGCCGTTTTATTAGTTGGAATTATTTTGTTGCAAAAGAGCGAAGGGGGTGGGTTAGGTCTGGGCGGTGGGGGTGGAATGTCAGGATTTCTTACCACTCGCGGGTCGGCTAATTTTCTTACCCGGACAACGGCATGGCTGGCGGCCTTATTTTTTATTACGAGTCTAGCGCTGGTGGTTTTGGCAGATAATAGAAATGGCTTGGATATCCCGGCTGTCCCGCCAACCTTTATTCCACCACCTATTACAGCTGCACCGACCCCTAATTCCACTACCCAGCCTTCCATTCCGGTCGGCCAATAATTAAGAAAAAATAAAATAGTGGCATATCGTTTATTGAAAAAATATTTTTAGACATATTAGGTTGTGATGGCACGGTATATATTTATTACGGGCGGTGTGGTTTCTTCATTAGGCAAAGGGTTGGCAACCGCGGCCCTCGGCGCCCTTTTGCAAGCACGGGGATTTAAAGTACGCTTACGTAAGCTAGATCCATATTTAAATGTTGATCCGGGTACTATGAGCCCCTTCCAACATGGTGAAGTGTATGTCACGGATGATGGTGCGGAAACAGATCTTGATTTGGGGCATTACGAAAGATTTACGGGCGTTGCATCCAGAAAAGCAGACAGTGTTACATCCGGGCGTATTTTTTCAACAGTGATTGCGAAAGAACGTCGGGGGGATTATTTAGGGGCTACGGTCCAGGTCATTCCCCATGTAACTGATGCTATCAAAGAATTTATAAAAGCAGAAACCCAAGACGAAGATTTTGTCCTATGTGAAATTGGCGGGACAGTTGGTGATATTGAAAGTTTACCTTTCTTGGAAGCCATCAGACAGTTAGGCAATGAATTAGGCAAGCAAAACACGCTTTTTATCCATCTGACGTTGGTTCCTTGGATATCAGCGGCAGGAGAGTTGAAGACAAAGCCTACGCAACATTCCGTCAAAGAATTGTTGAGCGTCGGCATTCAGCCTGATATTTTATTATGTCGTTGTGAACGCGCCATTCCTTTGGATGCGCGAAAAAAAATCGCACTTTTTTGCAATTTAGATCCTGCTAAAGTCATTCAGGCTTTGGATGTTGACACAATTTACCGGGTTCCGCTGGCCTATAATCAGGAAAATTTGGATGAAGAGGTTTGCAAATATTTTGGACTAAAATCTGCCAAGCCTAATTTGAAAATTTGGCAAAATATCGTTGATCGGATTGGGTCGCCAGAGGGTGAAGTTACAATTTCGGTGGTTGGAAAATACACGTCTGTTCCAGATGCTTATAAATCTTTGACGGAAGCTTTGCGGCATGGCGGCATTACCAATAATGTAAGGGTAAATATTCAATGGCTGGATAGTGAGCTAATTGAAAAAGGGGAGGAACGTTCATTATTACTTGCTAGCGACGGAATTTTAGTGCCGGGCGGATTTGGTGAAAGAGGTACCAAGGGCAAAATTGAGGCGGTCAAGGTGGCTAGGGAAAATAAGATTCCCTATTTTGGGATTTGCTTTGGTATGCAGATGGCGGTTATTGAAACAGCTCGCAACATTCTGGGTCTTAAAGACGCTGGTTCAACAGAATTTGGTAATTGTGGCCAACCAGTGGTAGGGTTGCTTGAGGAATGGTTAAAGGGCAATTCCCTTGAAAAACGTACTATTCATACGGATAAAGGTGGTTCTATGCGTCTTGGGGCCTATGAGTGCTACCTGAAAACCGGCAGCAAGATTTATGACATCTACAAACTAGATAAAATTTCCGAACGGCATCGCCATCGGTATGAAGTTAATATTACGTATCGTGAAAAACTTGAGAAGCAAGCAGGATTAATCTTTTCGGGTATGTCAAAAGACAATATACTACCGGAAATTATAGAAAGGGCTGATCATCCCTGGTTCATTGGGGTACAATTTCATCCCGAACTAAAGTCAAAACCTTTTGAACCACACCCTTTATTTGTTTCCTTTATTCATGCAGCCTTGCAACAGTCAAGGTTAGTTTAAAAATAATAAAACATATCTGCCCTTTATCAAGAAAGATTGATAGTATCATAGGCAGAAAATTTTATTGTTGTATTTGCCCTTTTTGCAAAACCTTTGTGACTTTAAGGGATAAACCGCTCGATATTTAAAAGTATCGAGATACTTAAGATTGATAGGATAACGGGAATATATTTAGGTATTTAGCACGGGGAATAAAAATGGGCATTTTTTTTCAGGTTCATTTGGGCAAAACTTTACTGGCAGTTGTTTTAGGAACGTTAATTTTTAATCTTGAAAAAACTGTTCAAGCAGAGGAAACAGCAGAAATTATACTTTTGGCACAATTAAATAATAAAAATGTTGCGGAAAAAAATGCACGGCAGCTGATCCAGGAATTACATGACCATTTAATTGAAGGCACAAAAAAGAACAATATTTTAGAGCGACAAAAATTTTTAGCCCCCATTATCCGAAAAGTTTTTAACTTTTCCTCAATGGCCCAATTTTCTATCGGAAGGTATTGGGCTAATATGGCAAAATCCCAACAAGATTCTTGGGTAAGTATTTTTGGAGATATGTCAATTGCAACTTATGCTAGTCGCTTTTCAAGTTTTAGTGGCCAAAGTTTCGAAATCATCGGAGTAGAATCGACGGCTGCTGGGGAAGGCATATGGGTAAAAACCCAATTGATTCTGGGGGATAAAACCAGGCAACCTATATCAATCAACTATTTTTTCCAAGAAGGTAAAGTGGTGGATGTGTTATTAAATGGATCCATTAGTGAAATGGCCACGCGAAGGTCGGAATATACATCTGTTATCCGCAGCCAATCGGTTGATGCTTTATTATTGGCGGTCAAAAAACAAACTGAAAATCTTTTAAAATAAAATTAAAGCTACTCTACTATAGGGTTCTTGACTATTAAATGGGTTGTTGCAATACGTGAAATTATCAAGTCTTTTAGTAAAATTAACTCGGTTTTCCCAAAAAAATGCATGGACAGTGATTGCTTTTTATATGGCAATTCTGCTTCCCTTGGGCTTTTTTGCTTTAAAGGAATTTAGTATCAATACTGATACGACGGACATTATTGACCCTGGCTTAGATTGGCGAAAAGATAAACTGGCTTTTGAAAAACTATTTCCTATTTTTGCAAATAATCTGTTGATAGTTGTTGATGACCCAACCCCTTTGCAGGCTTTAAAGGCATCAGAAAAATTAAAACAATATTTAGTTAGCAATTCTACAAGATTGAAAACGATTAATATTCCGGGAGAAGATGAATTTTTCCAAAATAACGGCTTGCTATTTCTGAACATTGACCAAATTGAACAAATTTCCGACCAATTAGCTAATGCTCAACCGATACTTGCAACCTTGGCTGCTGATAATAGCCTAAGGGGTTTTATTCAAATTGTGGATTTTATTATGTTGGGAGTGAGGGAGAATAAAATCTCGCTTACACAAGCAACCGCCATCATCGCCAGGCTTAATATTATTATTCATGAATTTTCTTCCAATAATAAGCCCCAAGCTAGTTTTTTTGATCAAATGGAACTGCCAACCAATTTAATGCCGACCAGACAGGTTATCCTGATAAAACCTGTTTTGGATTTTGGATCTTTAACACCAGGTAAAAATGCAGTTCAAGACATTCGAGAGGCCATTCAGAAAGTAAACATTGAGTATCCGGAAACTAATTTTCGCATTACGGGGGCGGTGGCATTAGCGGATGACGAATTTTCGACGGTTGCAGAAAGCAATGGAACTGCCGGGATCGTTTCTTTTTTACTGGTATTAGTCGTGTTATTCATAGCCTTGCGTTCTTGGCGGTTAATATTGGCCGTTGTTGTTACTTTATTGGCAGGCTTGTTGGGGACAACGATTTTTGCCGTTTTTGCGGTTGGGCCTTTTAATATTATTTCAATTGCATTTTTTGTACTTTTTGTTGGCTTAGCGGTTGATTTTGGCATTCAATATTGCGTTCGTTTTCGTAAAGAACGGTATCGTAATACTGACCTTAATTTATCGTTACTTGAAACATCTGGGACCATAGGGCCTTCCTTAATTCTAGCAGCCATTTTAACATCTTTGGGGATTTTTTTCTTTCATTCCAACCCCTTATCTAGGTGTTGCCGAACTTGGTTTAATAGCAGGTATTGGCATGATAATTGCGGTGTTATTAAATTTAACGCTACTACCGGCCCTTCTTGCCCGATTACGTCCTGCCCAGCAGAAAAATTTGGTTACCCTTGGTTTTTCTTATCAAATTGACGCCTTTGTCTCTCAATCAAAATGGTATTTCATTCTGTTGTTTGCCCTTTTGACAATGGGTTCTTGCTGGCTTTTACCTTCCATCCGTTTTGATGCCAATCCCTTAAATCTGAAAGATCCTAAAACCGAATCTATGGCAACCTTAATAGACTTATACAATGATCCAATTTATTCGCCCTATGTGACAGACGTATTTATAGAACCCAACGTAAACTTAGCTGAAACAGTTCAAAAACTTGAACAAACACCTACTGTCTCAAAGGTTATCTCTCTACAGACATTTGTGCCGAAAGATCAGCAAGATAAATTATTGGTCATTGACGATTTGAAGGTTCTGTTAAGAACAGTTTTGGATCCCGTTGATCCAAAACCAACCCCAACAGTTCTAGACATTAAACAGTCACTTCTTACTGGCTTGGAAACATTAAAACCTTACCTAGAAACGGACCAAAAATTTAGAGATTTTTATGTCACCCTTCAAAATCTTTCTGCCATGCCAGATGATCGGTTGTTATCCACTCAGCAGAAATTCCAAGGCAACGTATATCCCTTGCTGTTATTGATTAAAAGATTGGTTTCAGCCAAAAGGATAACCGAAGCGGATATTCCGCAGTCAATTCGATCAGATTGGGTGACAGCCGATGGCTTCCACCGCTTGACCATATATCCGGCCTTTAAGTTGGATAAACCCGAAAATATTGAAAAATTCCTTCAATCCATTAAAGCAATTACGCCGCATGTAACAGGATTGCCAACCAATATTATTGAATCTTCTGCCACCATTACATACTCATTTATGTTTGCTGCGATATTGGCTTTAAGTGCTGCGATCCTAATTTTATGGATGGTGCTAAAAAATTTGTATCATGTTTTATATGTATTATTACCACCCTTAATGGCCACCTGTTTAACAGGTGCTACCTGTGTGTTACTAAATATCCATATTAATTTAGCCAATATTATTACTACACCTTTGCAACTTGGAATTGGGATAGCTTTTACAATATATTATGTGATGGAATGGAGGAATGGGGAAAAGAGCTTGATTTCCTCCAGTATAACATGGGCAATTATTTTTAGCGCCCTGACAACAGGGGTAGCTTTTGGCAGCCTAGCAATTTCAAGTCACCCAGGCACGGCAGATATGGGATTGTTATTAGCCATTTCGCTATTATATACGTTAACTGTGAGTATTTTTTTCTTGCCAGCCTTTCTTTTGACTCGAAAAAATCCAAAAGTTACTAATACAATAATATAACATGGGCAATCAGCTATCAGACAATAAAGGAATTGAAACTCCTTCAGGCAAAAATATTAAAACAGAAAATTTTCCTGTTGCTTCTTATTTAATCGCCAAAGCTTTAAGAAAGCCAATTGTAGCTTTTTATCAATTTGCAAGGGCAGGGGATGATATTGCGGATAACCCGCAATTAAGTGCTGAAGAAAAAATCAAACGTCTAGATTTCTTTGAAAAATTACTTTACAACCCTGATTATTCAGGTGCTGGCCCCGCTGCTGCAAATTTTGGTTCTGTCATCCGGCAATTTAAAATTGATCCAACCCATGCAGTTAATTTGTTGACCGCTTTTAGACAAGATGCCGTAAAATCACGATATCAAAATTGGGAAGAATTGATCAATTATTGTAACCATTCTGCAGCACCAGTTGGTCGGTTTCTTTTAGATCTCCATCAGGAAAATAGGGTTAATTACATCTTTTCCGATGCTCTTTGCAATGCCCTGCAGCTTATTAACCATCTCCAAGATTGCCAGGATGATTATGTAACATTAGATCGTGTTTATCTTCCCCTTGATATGGTAAGTAAATTTCAATTTGATCTTCATGATTTAAGTAAAAAAGTATCTCCCCCAGCTTTTCTCAAATTACTCCATTCATATTTGGATAAAGTGGAGGAATTGTTGGATATCGCTAAAAGACTGCCAGGTGGTTTGAAAAATCGACGTTTGGCACTTGAAAGCGCAGTTATTATTGAACTTGCGTGTGCTATAACTCAATTACTGCGCCGACAAGATGTCTTGAAATCGCATGTGAAATTATCAAAATCAGCTAGCATGGTTTTGGCAGGAAAAGCAGTTGTGAGCTATGGGATAAAATTAATTTTACTGCAAATGAAAATATAACGTTGCAGAGCTTAAAAAATTCTGATCATTATAGCGCTAATAACCAATGACATCATCTAAATGATGGAGATTTTTTTATGCCTTTTTCTACCCCCTTGTTGGATAGAGTGCGTACACCAGCTGATCTGCGGCAATTGCCACCAGAAGATATGGTGCAATTGGCCAATGAATTGCGTGGCGAGACGATTGAAGCGGTATCGCTAACAGGTGGGCATCTGGGGGCAGGCTTGGGTGTTGTTGAACTAACGGTCGCCTTACATTACATTTTTGATACGCCGCGGGATATCCTTATTTGGGATGTCGGACACCAAGCTTATCCGCATAAAATATTAACAGGTCGCCGTGACCGTATTCGAACGATCCGTCAAGGGGATGGGTTAAGTGGGTTTACCAAACGTAGTGAAAGCGAATATGACCCATTTGGCGCGGCCCATAGTTCTACCTCCATATCAGCAGGTTTAGGGTTTGCTGTCGCACGGGATTATAAAAAATCAAATAATCATGTGATTGCGGTTATTGGCGATGGCGCCATGAGCGCGGGCATGGTTTATGAAGCCATGAATAATGCGGGAATTCGTAAAGAAAAATTAATTGTTATTTTGAATGATAATAATATGTCGATCGCCCCGCCGGTTGGTGCCATGAGTGCGTATTTTTCCAGGCTTATCTCATCCAAATCATACCAATCCTTAAAAAAACTGGGTTCTGAAACTTTTCATCACTTGCCAACGCGCTTGGCAAATGTTGTAGCCAAAACGGAAGAATATGCCCGCGGTATCATATCAGGCGGGACTTTATTTGAAGAAATGGGTTTCCATTATGTAGGTCCGATTGATGGCCATAATTTCGATCATTTATTGCCCGTATTGAAAAATGCTAAATCTTGGGAAGCAGGCCCTATTCTAATCCATGTAATTACCCAAAAAGGAAAGGGATACAGCCCGGCGGAAGCATCTGCTGATAAATATCATGGCGTTGTTAAATTTGATGTAGCAACCGGTAAACAACATAAACCTGCTACTCCGCCGGTTAGTTATACCCAAGTTTTTGCGGAAGCTTTGGTTAAAGAAGCGGAAATTGATCCGAGAATTATGGCTATTACAGCCGCCATGCCTAGTGGCACGGGCTTGAATATTTTTGCCAAGAAATTTCCTGAACGGACTTTTGACGTTGGGATTGCTGAACAGCATGCTGTCACTTTTGCTGCTGGTCTTGCTGCAGAGGGGTTAAAGCCTTTTACTGCTATTTATTCAACATTTTTACAACGAGGTTATGATCAAGTCGTGCATGACGTGGCCATCCAATCTTTACCGGTACGTTTTGCCATTGATCGGGCGGGGTTGGTAGGGGCAGATGGACAGACACATGCCGGTTCTTTTGATGTGGCCTATTTAGGCTGTTTACCCGGCATGGTATTAATGGCGGCTGCAGATGAAATTGAACTCATGCACATGGTGCGTACGGCAGCTGAAATTAACGACCGGCCTTCTGCCTTTCGTTATCCCCGTGGGGATGCCAGCGGGCAATTCAGGCCGGAACGAGGGGAGGTTTTACCTATTGGTAAAGGCAGGATTATTCGTGAAGGTAATAAAGTGGCCATCTTATCTTATGGGGCACGTTTGGCTGAAAGCCTTAAAGCCCATGATATTTTAACCCAAATGGGTGTTTCCACAACTGTGGCTGACGCAAGATTTGCCAAACCTTTAGATCATGAGCTTATTGCACGCCTGGCCAAAGAACACCAAGTACTGATCACGATTGAAGAGGGATCGGTTGGTGGGTTTGGAAGTTTTGTTTTACATTTCTTAGCTAATAAGGGATTGCTTGATAAAGGTTTAAAGGTTAGGTCAATGGTTTTATCCGATGTATTTCTGGATCATGATACCCAGGATAAACAATATGAAAAATGTGGATTGCAAGCTAAACATATCGTACAAACTGCTGCTTTATGTTTAGGCATCCCGTTTAAAAAATAATGCTATTGATATAATCATGCCAGAAAATATGGCAAATTCGCTACTGCTGTTTTTTTGTATATTACCCTTGTTTATTTGGATATATCTGGGGTTCTTTCGTTATTTTTTCTGGCGTCCCATAGTTCTTCCCTCAAATATTTCTACCTATCCGATTAAAGATTTACAGGTTTTTGCAGTTATCCCGGCGCGGAATGAAGCAGAAGTGATTAAAAAAACCCTATTTTCTGTTTTACAGCAGAACTCTCCCGCGCTAAAAAAAATTATTGTTATTAACGATAATAGCGACGATCAAACGGTAACGATGATTAATCAGCTTATCAAGGAATCCGATCCGCTAAAAAAAATATTGTTATTGCAAGGAAAACCCTTAATTGCAGGTTGGACAGGTAAATTATGGGCTGTTCACCAAGGGATTCAAAAGATTTCCGATCTATCGCTAGCCAATGAACAGCAAGATGTTTATGTTTGGTTGACTGATGCGGATGTTATTCACCATCCACAAACTTTGTCTCATTTGCTATCAATTGTGCAGGAGAAAAGGGTGGATCTTGTTTCGGTGATGGTCAAATTATCTGCCAAAATTTTTTGGGAAAAGCTTTTGATCCCAGCTTTTATTTATTTTTTCCAAAAACTGTACCCTTTTGCAGCTGTTTCATCAGATAAAAGCAAAATTGCTGCTGCGGCTGGTGGATGTATTTTAATACGCCAGAAAACTTTGGAAAAAATCGGGGGTGTTGCTTCGATAAGGAATCAGTTAATTGATGATTGCTCCTTGGCCAAGAAAGTCAAAAACTCCGGGGGACAACTCTGGTTGGGTTTGACGAACACCAGTATCGCGGCTAGGCCATACGAAAATTTAAACCAATTATGGCGCATGGTTACAAGATCTGCTTACAGACAATTAGATAACTCTTTTATTTTATTGATTTTAACTTGTGTAGGGATGGTGGCTACCTACTTACTGCCGTGGATTTTCATTATTTTATCCCTGGTTATATTTAACTGGCTGTACCTTTTTTTATCTTTTCTGACCATTATTTTAATGATAAGAACTTATCTGCCAACGCTCAATTTATATCAATTGCCTAAAATTTGGTCTTTATTCTTGCCCATAGCTGCTTTTTTTTATCTAATGATGACAATTCATTCCGCTTATCTTCATAAAGTCGGTAAAGGTGGAAATTGGAAGGGGCGCTTACAAGCAAATGGATAAAATGAATTTTTTATTACTTTTATTATCTCCGTTTTTATATGACCCGTCCTGAACCGCAAGAGATATGCAAGAATGATCGATTAGAGGTTGCAGGGATCGTTCGCAATAGTGGCAGTTCCTTCTATTGGGGAATGCGATTCCTTCACTCCCAACAACGATTTGCTATGTACGCAATTTATGCTTTTTGTCGGATTTTGGATGATATTGCGGATGGAGATAGTGATAAAATTGCCTTGGGTTCCTCTTCTGAAAATTCTTCCATTGATTTTCAAACACTGGATTTCTGGAAAGAAGAAGTTCAAAGAATTTTTTCTAAAAAAAAATGTCGGACATCCATTGGTAGGGAGTTGGCTATTGCGGTTCAAGAATATAATCTATTAAAAGAAGATTTATGTGCACTAATTTCCGGAATGGAGATGGATTTAAACGGGCCTATTTTTGCTCCTACCTGTGCCGAATTAGACCTTTATTGTGCAAGGGTTGCAGGAGTGGTGGGGCATTTGTCAACCAGGATATTTGGTATTCCCCCTAAAGCTGGCAAGGTCATTGCCTACCATTTAGGGCGGGCTTTGCAATTAACCAATATTTTGCGGGATGTTGAGCCTGATTCTTTGTCTTCCCGGCTTTATTTACCGAAGGAATTATTATTGAAACATCAAGTTCCTATAGACGGGCAAGATATCGATCAAATTCTGAGTCATCCTCATATTAAGCTTGTCTGTCAAGAAATCTATCAACAAGCTTTTGCCCATTTTAAATATGCTGATTCCTGTATGAATAATTTTACCAAGGAACAAAAACGCCCCATGCGACTTATGGCAATCATGTACAAAAAAATCTTACAAAAAATGGAGAAGCGCGGCTTAGAAAATTTTCATCAGAAGGTGCGGTTAACAAAATTTGAAAAAATAAGGCTTATGTTACAGCAGGTATTTTAAAGCATATTATGACCATTCACATCATTGGGGCAGGCCTTGCCGGATTGTCAGCCGCCGTAAATTTAGCTAAAGGTGCCAAGGATATTATCTTATACGAGGCTGCCGGACAAGCGGGTGGACGATGCCGTTCTTTTGATGATTTAATTCTTGGCCAAGAAATTGATAATGGCAACCACCTTATTCTGGGAGCTAATCATGAAATATTTAATTATTTAAATATCTTAAAAGTTGACATCGACCGTGTGTTTCATCGATTGCCCCTTGAATTCAATATGATTGATTTATCCAAGGAAACCATGTCTGCCATAAAACCAACTGTCGGCAGAATTCCCTGGTGGATTTTTTCAAAGTCCCGCCGTTTTTCAAAAAGCGCTGCGCTGGATTATTTAGAAATCATAAAAATATTTATTGCCAAACCTTCAAGCACGGTCAGCCAATCTTTAGGTTCTAACAAAATTTTGTATGAGAAATTATGGCAACCCCTAACATTAGCAATCATGAATGCAAAACCAGAGCAAGCATCAGCTAAAGTTTTTGGTAAAACATTAAAAAAAATATTTTTTGAAAAGGGAGGTATTCAACCCTTTATCAGCAAAATCGGTTTATCAAAAATTTTTATTGAGCCCGCTTTAGACTATTTAGAAAAATTTCAGGTACAGACGTTTTTTCACTGTCCTTTAAAAGCAATAGATTTTACGGATAAGGCTCCCAAGTTGGTTTTTGCTGGGAAAACTGTAGCAATTAACTCAGATGATAAGGTTATTCTAGCAGTCCCTCCCTATATCATTAACAAATTAAATCTTCCTATTGCTCATCCTCAAGAATATGAATCTATATTCAATGTTCATTTTTCTGTTTTACCAGATGTTTGGGGAAAATTTTTATCCCAACTACCCAGTATAATTGGATTAACCCATGGCATCAGTGATTGGATATTCCTTCGGCCAAATTTGATTTCAATTACCAAAAGTGCTGCTAACGATATGGATGAAAAGATAGAGGTAGATCACATTTGGCATGAGGTCAAAAAATCTATAAAAATTTATTATGGTATTGAGCAACTATCTTATATCAAGAGTAGGGTTATTATGGAGAAAAGGGCGACTTTTTTACAAACCTCCCATAATTGCCGTTTTAACCGTCCTTCATGTGTAACCTCAATCCCTAATTTTTACTTAGCAGGCGACTGGACGGATACAAATTTACCAGCAACAATAGAGGGGGCAATCAGTTCTGGAAAGAAGGTTGCATCGTTTTTATTATAAATTTTGAAAATTGTTTTTCTTGTGAATATCTGATGATAAGATAAAATCCGAAAATTCGCTTTTAAAAGATGGATCCGATGGTAAGACAAGTTAGTTTTGATGTTCAATTAGACAATTTAATTAATGAAAATCGTTTGCACCTAAAGAAGCAACAAGCGGGGGATGGCCATTGGATTTTTGAATTGGAAGCGGACGCTACCATTCCTGCTGAATACATCATGTTGCAACATTTTTTAGATGAACCCAATCCTAAAATTGAAGAAAAAATTGCCCGGTACCTTCGCCACACGCAAGAAGATCATGGAGGGTGGCCACTTTTCCACAAAGGAGACATGGATTTAAGTGCCAGCGTCAAGGCTTATTTTGCCTTAAAACTAGTTGGCGATGATCCCAATACATCTCATATGCGTAGAGCCAGGAATGCTATTTTAGCCAAAGGCGGCGCTGCATCAGCAAATGTTTTTACCAGAATTGCGTTAGCAATTTTTGGGCTACTGCCTTGGCGGGCCGTGCCAACTATGCCAATTGAAATTATGTTGCTGCCTAAATGGTTTCCGTTTCATTTGGATAAGGTTTCTTATTGGTCCCGAACTGTTATCGTACCCTTGTTGGTGTTAATGAATTTAAAACCCAGGGCAAAAAATCCTAAACGGGTTAGGATTGACGAATTATTTGTTATCCCACCGGATAAGCAGCGCAAATACTTAACAAATACGGGTCATTTTCTTTGGGGACGATTATTCTTGGGGCTTGATAAATTGTTAAAAATTGTGGAGCCCGTCTTCCCTAAAAAAACGCGTAAAAAAGCATTGCAACTGGCTACGGATTGGTTTTCAGAACGTTTAAATGCAGAAGATGGCTTGGGAGCAATCTTTCCAGCAATGGCAAATTCCGTGATGGCCATGGAAGCCATGGGCTATCCAAAAAATAATCCGCAATTTGTTGCGGCTAAAAAATCCATCGATAAACTTTTGATTATTGATCAAGAAAAAGATATGGCTTACTGTCAACCCTGTGTTTCACCTGTGTGGGATACAGCTTTAACCTTACATACGTTAGTTGAAGCGGGGGAAGCTAACCACGCTCCAACAATTATGAAAGGGTTGGATTGGTTAAAGCACAAACAAATTACTGATATTAAGGGCGATTGGGCAGTCAAAACGCCTGATCTGAAACCGGGGGGATGGGCGTTTCAATATAACAATGCTTATTATCCAGATGTCGATGATACTGCTGTGGTGGGAATGATCTTGGACCGTGCGGATCGTCATCATTATTTAGAACAAATTGATATAGCATCAACCTGGATTAAAGGAATGCAATCACATAATGGGGGATGGGGCGCTTTTGATATAGATAACCATCATTATTATTTAAATCATATTCCTTTTTCGGATCATGGTGCTTTATTAGATCCGCCCACGGCAGATGTTAGCGCTCGCTGCATTAGTTTTTTAGCGCAATTGGGCGTTAAAAAGGATGATATTCTAATGGTAAAAGCCATGAAATACCTTAAGAAAAATCAAGAAAAAGATGGATCGTGGTTTGGCAGGTGGGGCACCAACTATATTTATGGTACTTGGTCGGTTTTATGTGCCTTAAACGCTGTAGATGAAGATATGGGGCAACCATACATTCAAAAAGCAATTGATTGGTTATTCGCACGGCAAAACCCAGATGGGGGGTGGGGGGAGGATGGTGCAAGTTATTGGGTGGAGAGAAAACAAGAATGTAAAGCAAGTACCCCCTCGCAAACTGCCTGGGCTTTATTAGGTTTAATGGCGGCTGGTCAAGTTGGGCATGAGGCTGTTGAAAAAGGAATAAAATATTTGATCAATTGCCCACGTGAAAAAGGTCGTTGGCAAGAAGATTTATTTACTTCAGTTGGGTTTCCACGCGTTTTTTATTTGAAATATCATGGATATGCCCGTTATTTTCCTTTATGGGCCTTATCACGTTATCGAAACTTAAAGAATTCAAATAATAGCCGTTCCATCTATGGGATGTAAAAAAGTTAGGGAGGTTGTTTGAGAAGATTTTTATGGAGCAGTGTGATTGGTTTGTTTAAGTCACCTCGCAGACTATTACCTTTAATAGCGATCATTGTCCCCATGAGTGGTATTTTGGTTGGGCTGTTTTACATTGACCGCATTGACCAGGAAAGGTTTGTCCAATCGCAACGGAATGCGGTGCTGGATAGGGCAAGCGTCGTTCGGTCGCGTTTGGAAAGCACTTTAAACAGCACTCTTTTGCTATCCCAAAGTTTAAACACATTTATTTCTATCCATGGAGATATAACAGAAGAAGAATTTCAAGCTTTTGCAAAAGATATGTATGCAAAAAGTCCGGTTTCTTTAAAAATTCTTTTGATCCGCAATACCCATATTACGGACAGTTATCCAAGAACTGGGAATTCTATTCTGATTGGTCAAAATATTGGCGATTACCAAAAGTTATTTCAAATTTTTCGTTTAGCGATGGCCTCAGGCAATTCCGTTATGGCAGGTCCCTTGGAAATGATTGACGGGGAAAAAACTTTTGTTGCATGGTTGCCGGTTTTTTTATCGGCTGAAGAAAACGAAATTCAAGCCCTTTCATATTGGGGCCAAATTGCCATCGTTATTAAATATTCAACCATGCTAACAGAGATTCGTTTTTCTGATGCGGCAAATGAGCTGAAACTGGCAATTCGTGGAGTTGACGGCAAGGGATCTTCCGGAGGGATTTTTGTTGGCGACAGCAGGGTTTTTTTGGAAAATCCCGTAATAGTTGATATTTCCTTGCCAGGCGGTTCTTGGCAAATGGCCGCAATTCCTAAGGATGGATGGTCATTTCAATCACCTAACCGTTCTACTCTTATTGGTATTGGGTTAATCTCATCCCTTATCGTGGGATTTTTAAGCTTTTTTGTCGTTTCAAAAAATCAATCTTTAAAACAATATGTTGAAGCGCTTTCTTTAACGACAGACGAGTTACGCCAAAGGGATCAATATTTGGCCCAGCGTAATTTATTATTACAGGTACAACAAGAAGTTTCCGTGGATGGGATTATAGTTATCAATCCGGAACTGAAAATTGTCTCCCATAATAAAAAATTTGTAGATATTTGGCGGATAATGCTGACGGGCTTGGAGGGCAAATCTGTCGATGAAATAAAAAATTTGATGTTGGACCTAGTTCAGAAAAAATCGCAATCAATTATTGAGGCAATGACGACGAACTCTGAATTAACCAAAACATCCGGTTACGATGATGAAATAAGCCTAAACGACGGACGGGTTTTAGAGATCCATGCCGCCCTTTTAAAAAATCAAGATTTGAATCACTATGGCTGGGTTTGGTTCTTCCGCGATATAACCGCTCGAAAAAATGCGGAAATGGCTTTGGCTAGGGCAAGGGATGAGGCCATTCGAGAAAGGGAAAGGGCCCAAATGGCCAATCGATCAAAATCTGAATTCCTAGCTCTTATGAGCCATGAGTTACGAACACCATTAAATGCGATTATCGGATTTTCAGAAATTATCTCCAAACAAATGTTTGGTGAAATACAGCAACCTCGTTACGTTATCTATGCTCAAGATATTTATAATAGTGGCACGCATTTACTATCATTGATCAATGATATCCTGGACTTAGCAAAAATTGAAGCTGGTAAAATGGAGATATATTGTGAATGGTTGGATATTTCCAGTATTAATAAGTCTTGTATGTCGTTAATTGAGGGTATGGCTGCCAAAAAATCCTTGTCTTTATCTAGCAAAGTTTTTGATAATATTGAAAAAATATATGCCGATCCCCGCGCGATGAAACAAATGCTGGTTAATTTGCTGTCAAATGCTTGTAAATTTACCCCTAAGGGTGGGGCAGTCCGATTAGAATTTGCCAAAACAAATGACGGTTCTGCTGTGATAGCCAGTGTAACCGATACTGGTATCGGTATGACTAAAGAAGATGTTGTTACCGCAATTGAACCTTTCGGACAGATTGAAAATCAATTAACTAAAACCCAGCAAGGAACAGGTTTAGGGTTGCCGATGGTCAAAATGCTGATTGAACTACATAAAGGCCATTTAGAAATTGATAGCACTCCTGGAAAAGGAACGACGGTAAAGTTACTTTTTCCTAACCCGATTTCTGTTTCTTTATAAAGATAAAAATAATTGAAACAAGAAATTGCAATTATCGTGGGAATGGGGCTTGAAGCAGCTTTATTAAAAGATTTTCCCCAAAAATTTGTAGGAGTTGCGGGTGGAAATGAGAAAAAAGTCAAAAGTCTAACCCAAGGTTTTATTGAACAACAGGTGGAGGGATTGGTTAGTTTTGGTTTTGCGGGTGGCTTGGATCCTGATTTAGATGTGGGCACGGTTATTGTTGCAAAATCTGTTGCTACCCTATCGGGCCAGGAAATACTAACGTCGGCCAAGTGGGGTAATAAAATTGGCGCTCAATTGGGTGGCTTTTATTCAACAGGTACTATTTTAGGATCAAAATATCCCATTATTGACCCACAACAGAAAATAGATGTTTTTCATCAGACCAATGCTGTGGCTGTTGATATGGAAAGTTATGCAATGGCAGAGATTGCTCATGCTTACCAAATTCCATTTACTATTATTCGGGTTATTTTAGATCCAGCCCAAAAAAAAATACACCCCAAGATTGCCGCTTTATTTCAGGCAGATGGAAAAATAGACAGCAAGGGCATAATCAAAATCCTTCTTAAGGAACCCAAACTTTTGAAAGAGTTCCTTGATCTTGGTAGGCAGTTTTATTTAGCAAGGCGAAGACTAAACTATGTTGCTAGGCTCTTTTGCCCGGACTTTGCTTTCGGTGGCTTTTGATTTAGTAGGCGTTGCCAAATGAACGTCTGATAAAAAGTTTTCAACCTGCTTATCAAAAATCCAATCTGCCTTTCTTTGTTTGCTTAAATCAATTTCCTTGGCCATTTTACCTTTGGTCTTAATGCCAAACAACTTAACTTTCATAACTTTTAAGGGATTATCTAACGTATCATTGATGGCTGAGCCTTCATATCCGCAATGAACCATACAATCTGCACATTTTTCGTAATTGCCGGTCCCATAAGAATCCCAATTGGTAGTAGTCATCAATTCTTTGAACGATTCAGCGTAGCCCTCTCCAAGTAAATAACAAGGGCGTTGCCAGCCAAATACGTTGCGTGTGGGGTTGCTCCAAGGTGTACAATGATAAGATTGGTTGCCAGCCAGAAAATCTAAAAACATCATGGATTGACTGAAATCCCATTTTTTCTTCTTGGAATCCTTCAATACATTGCGGAACAGTTCTTTGGTTTGAAGGCGATTAAGGAAATGCCCTTGATCAGGGGCGCGTTCATACGCATAACCGGGGGAAACCGTTATACCGTCAATCTTTTCTTGTTTGCACCAGTCAAAAAAGGCAACCACTCGTTCCGGATTGGCATTATTGAAAAGGGTGCAATTGACATTCACGCGAAAACCACGTTTTTTGGCTTCTTTAATAGCCGAAACACAACGATCAAAAACGCCATCTTGGCAAACTGACTTGTCATGTTCCTGTTTCAAACCATCTAAATGAATAGAGAAAGTCAAATAAGGGCTGGGCTTAAAAAGATCCATCTTTTTTTCCAGCAACAAAGCATTCGTGCATAAATAAACAAATTTCTTGCGCGCCACAATCCCTGCCACAATCTCCCCCATTTCTTTATGCAACAGGGGTTCACCACCAGGAATTGAAACAATAGGGGCTCCGCACTCGTCAACCGCGTCCAAACATTCTTTCAAGGACAAACGCTTATTCAGTATTTCATCGGGATAATCAATCTTGCCGCAGCCCGAGCAGGCCAAGTTACAACGGAACAAAGGCTCCAACATTAAAACCAGAGGATACTTTTTAACCCCTTTCAGCCGCTGCCTCATAATATAGCTGCCAACTCGTAATTGCTGGATGATAGGTATAGACAAGGGGAAACTCCTCTTATATCTGTCGTTTAAGTAAAGTCATAACCAATAAGAATAGAAACAAATTAATTTTCAATTTTCTTGGTAACATATTTTTTTTAGGATGTCACAAAATATTATTGCTTGGTTGAAACATTTATCCAGAAAATACTATTATATGCCCACGGTTAAAAGATTATAAACGCGGCATTGATCTTAGATGTCGATTGCGTTAATCTACAAAAATAATGTTGCCCAAATCATAAACCATATCGCTATCAACTGAAAGGTGTTTAATGTCTAGTAGTGTTCGCCCATATCGTGATGTGCATCGGCGCAAATCAAGAAAAATTATGGTTGGTAATGTGGCGGTAGGCGGCGATTCGCCGATTTCCGTTCAGTCGATGACCAACACCTTGACCAGCGATGTGAAGGCAACGGTTGTACAAATTAAACAAATCCAAGATGCCGGGGCTGATATTGTCCGCGTTTCCTGCCCGGATGAAGAGTCAACGGCGGGGTTAAAAGAAATCGTCAAACAAGTGACTATCCCCATCGTAGCTGATATCCACTTCCACTACAAACGGGCATTGGAGGCGGCCAAGGCGGGGGCTGCTTGCTTACGGATTAACCCTGGCAATATTGGATCATCCGAACGGGTTAAAGAAGTTATTAAGGCGGCCAAGGATCATGGATGCTCGATCCGGATTGGGGTGAATGCCGGATCGCTTGAAAAAGAACTATTGGAAAAATATGGTGAACCTTGCCCCGAAGCGATGGTTGAAAGTGCCTTAAACCACCTGCGTTTGTTAGAGGACAATGACTTTTTTAATACAAAAATCAGTTGCAAAGCTTCTGATATCTTCTTAGCGGTGGCCGCTTACCAACAATTAGCTGAAGTTTGCGATTATCCGTTGCATTTGGGAATTACCGAGGCTGGCAGTTTGCGGGCTGGTACGGTGAAGTCATCTATTGGCATGGGCAGTTTGTTATGGGCCGGTATTGGCGATACCATTCGTGTTTCGCTATCGGCTGATCCGGTTGAGGAAGTTAAAGTTGGCTTTGATATGTTGAAGGCTTTGGGCCTAAGAAGGCGTGGCGTTACCTTGGTTTCTTGTCCATCTTGCGCTCGCCAGCAATTTGAAGTGATTAAAACCGTTGAAAAACTAGAAGAGAGAATCGCCCATATAACTACCCCGATGACGGTTTCCGTGATTGGATGTGTGGTTAATGGTCCCGGTGAAGCCAGGGAAACAGATATTGGGTTTACAGGTGGTGGAAATAACACCCACCAGGTTTATGTTGCGGGTATTCCGCATCATCGCTTGAAAGATGCTTCAATTGTTGATCATTTGGTAGAATTGATTGAGAAAAAAGCCAAAGAGATTGAGGCTAAAAAACAGCCAGCGGCAGTGTCATAAGAAACTTGGAGTTTGCCCTGAGAAGCACTTGGGATAATGATGAAAAATAAATTTGATACAATTGTTCTGGGGCTAGGCGCGACGGGAAGTGCTGTTTTGTATCAGCTGGCAAAACGTGGAAATAGAGTTTTAGGGATAGATCAGTTTTCGCCGCCGCATATGTTAGGTTCATCACACGGGGATTCGCGTATAACCAGGCAAGCAATCGGTGAAGGTGAACAATATACGCCACTTGCGCTTCGCTCTTACGAAATATGGCAAGAAATTGAAAAGGAAACTGGTAAAAAACTTCTAGAGATTACCGGTGGGCTTATCATTTCAAGTGGTGCAAAGACTGGCATCATGCATGTTGAAAATTTTTTTGAAAACACCGTTGCGGCGGCAAAAAAATTCAACATCAACCACGAGATTTTAAACGCCAATCAAATTCACAAGCGTTTTCCACAATTCAACGTGCGAGATAATGAAAGCGCTTATTACGAACACAATGCTGGCTTCTTGCGTCCCGAGGAATGCGTTAGCACGCAACTATTTCTTGCCGAAAAATACGGCGCAACCATACACAAAAACGAAAAAGTAAAAAGTTTTTTGGAAAAAAGGGGAAGCGTTCGCGTAAAAACAAACCTTGGCGAATATCAAGCCAAAAAACTAATTGTTAGTGCAGGATCATGGATTCCCACATTTATTGAGGACGAGTATTCAAAATTTTTCAAAGTTATGCGTCAGGTTCTGTTTTGGTTTGACGCCAAAACCTCTATCAAACGCTTTGAGCCAAAAAATTTTCCGATATTCATTTGGGAATTACAAGGGAACAAACAAAGTATTTATGGATTTCCCGCCATTGATGGACAAAAGGGTGGGGTGAAAATTGCAAGCGAACAATATGATACGAGTACCACGGCGGACACCGTAAATCGAGAAGTCAGACAAGTGGAAATAAAAGCAATGTATAAGGATTTTGTTGCACCTTATTTCCCTGATTTGAGTGATAAATGCGTTAAAGCAGTTTCATGCCTCTATACCGTCACCCCGGATTTTCATTTCGTCATTGATATACACCCAAAACACCCGTCAATTATTTTAGCTTCGCCATGCTCGGGTCACGGCTTCAAACATTCGGCGGCAATTGGTGAAGTTGTAGCACAACTTGCCATAGAGGGGAAAAGTACTATTGATATTTCGAGATTCGGTATAAAAAGATTGACCGCAAAATAAAATATCTCCTCATCTATAACAGCACCTAATTTAATATTACTATCTAGCCGATCCCTCTAGAAAACGAAGAAAATCTTATGCGAATATTAAATGAAAAGTAAATATACTTGGCCAGATCAAAACATTTTTACCAGGGCTTGGGCGCAGGCGTGTAAAATGGATTGACGATCAATATGATGCAGGCGGTAAAGGTCGCTAACCGAACCCGATTGTCCAAAATGGGTCACACCTAGGCTTTGAACATGGTGGCCATGCACACTGCCCATCCAAGTTAGCGTGGCCGGGTGACCATCGATAACGGTTACCAAATGCGCGGAAGGGGCCAAAACGGACAATAACTGGCTAATATGTGATTCTTCGTTGGCATTATCCTGGTGCTGATCCCAGCCAGCATATAGTCGATCGGGTGAGGTAATCACCAAAAGCCCAACTTCTGGACAATCTTCCGACACTTGCTCCCAAGCTGCCATGGCTTCGGCCGTAATAACCCCGCAACTGATAATGGCAAGCTTACTTTGGGGGGCAGGTTCTTTCAGCCAATATCCTCCTTGAATGATCGCATTTTCTAAAGCAGCGGTTACATTTCTTTTTGGTTGGGCAATTGATTTGGTGGATAAACGAAGATAAGTAGAGTATGCAGCTGACTTGTTGATAGTTGGGCGATGATGAAGGTTTTTGATTGCATGGCATAAGAGGATAGAAAGTTCATCGGCAAAAGCGGGTTCATAATAGTTTAAATTATCTTGGCTGATACCGATTAACGGCGTGACAATGGACTGGTGTGCACCACCTTCGGATGATAAGCTGATGCCAGAGGGTGTTGAAACCAAAATGAATCGGGCGTCTTGGTAACAGGCGTATATCATGGCATCTAGGCCACGAGCAATAAAAGGATCGTATAAAGTGCCGATGGGGATCATTTGTTGGCCAAACAAGGGTTCAGCTAAACCAAAAGCGGCTAAAGCTGTAAATAAGTTGTTTTCCGCAATCCCCAGTTCCACATGCTGTCCAGTTGGGTTTGGATGCCAGCGCTGGGCGGATGGTATTTGTAATTGGCGAAATAAATCTTGCTGCTCATTTTTGGCAAAAATGCTGCGCCTATTAACCCATCCACCCAAATTGGTGGATACGGTAACATCAGGTGAAGTTGTTACCACATGATTAACCCACTGATCATCTAACTTACTGATTTCCGTCATTAATCTGCCGAAAGCTTCCTGGGTTGATTGGCGTTCGTGGTAGCCGATATCGGGAAGTTTATGGGGTAGATTCTTAATGGGTTGAACAACAGTTTGAGAAATTTTCTGTTGATAGGGGGATGATTGGATAAATTTTTGGATTTCCTCTTTTGATTGGCTCATTCCGGCAGATGGAGACCATTCTTGTCCGGTAGGGATTGCAAATTTTTCCTGCAATGTCTTTATCTGTTCCGCGTTTAAAAGGCCTGCGTGGTTATCTTTATGTCCGGCGAACGGTAATTGATACCCCTTAATAGTATGGGCAATAAAGCAGGTGGGCTGACTATCATGGGCCTGTTCAAAACCTTGAAGCAACATATTGAAATCATGGCCACCAAGATTTGTCATGATGGTATTTAATTGTTGGTCATTATATTTTGATAATAACTTATCAAGTTGCGGATCTTTAATATCCTGCCTCAACTGATCTCGCCAGGCATGTTCTTGTTTATAAACTAAAGCAGAATAAAGGTCATGGGAGCATTTTTCCAACCAATCTTTAACTAAATGACCGCTGGGTTGTTGAAATAACGCCTGTAATTGTTGACCATATTTTAATTCAACAACCCGCCAACCATAACTTTTAAATTGGTCAGCAATAACTTTGTTCAGGTGATGCTTGGTTACATTATCAAGACTTTGGCGATTATAGTCCACGATCCACCAAAGATTGCGGACATTATGTTTCCAACCCTCAAGCAATGCTTCATAAATATTGCCTTCATCCAATTCCGCATCCCCTAATAAGGCCACCATCCTGCCCATTTGGTGATCTTGCGGAAGCATTTGATGTGCAGATAAATAATCCTGCAGTAAGCTTGTAAATAACGTAATTGCAACCCCTAATCCAACGGAACCGGTTGAAAAATCAACATTCGGATAATCTTTGGTGCGCGATGGATATGACTGTGCCCCACCTAATCCACGAAAATTTATAAGATTTTCAACTTTTTGGTTTCCCAGTAAATATTGGATGGCATGGAAAATCGGGCTGGCATGGGGTTTAATTGAAATCTTATCTTGTGAACGTAGCGCTGCAAAATAAAGTGCGGTTAAAATTGTTACACAGGATGCACTGGAAGCTTGGTGACCACCGATTTTCAGGCCATCCGGGTTGGGGCGGATATTGTTCGCATGATGAATCATCCAGGTGGATAACCATAGGATTTTTTGTTCGATTGCTTGTAGTGTTTTGATTTTATCAGGTGATAACATATAAAAGAACCCATCCAAATAACGTGGTTAATAAAAAATATTTTCTACACTCGCCCAATCCATACCTTATTCCTTAAAATACGGAAAGCATTATCATCAAACCCCACGAAACCAAGTTAGTTCGTGTTTATTATGGGATAAATGGATGATTTTTGAATTAGGGATACTGGCAAATAAGGCGGTGGTTTGATGGTCGGTTTCCCCTTGAAATTTAAGGGTGCAAATAAATTGTGCATTTGGAAATTTAATTATCCATTTTTGGATAAATTGAAATAATTTCAAGGGATAGCAAATAATATCACAAACAATCCAATCAAGATGAGGGAAAGAAAACGGGTCAAGCGCAAAAGCGCTTGTTTTGATATAAGAAATCAACGGATGGTTGTTGAGACTCTGATCCAAAGGGCTTTTGTCAACACTTATGACTTTTGCCCCTAATTCTGCCAACGCCCAGCTCCATCCCCCAGGACTACTGCCCAAATCAAGACAAATATCGCCAGGTTTAGGATTCTTACCCAATATGGCCAGTGCTTCCCATAATTTGAGATAGGCCCGACTGGGCGGATCGATTTTATTTTCTATAAAATGTGCTTCTCCATTAGGAAAAGGGCTTGAGCACTGAGGGGAAACCAACATCATCTGGGGCGATAATAATGTCCAGGAACCGATAGGAGAGGTAAGCGGCAGATCACTAGGGAAAGTGAGAGGAAAATTTTTCAGCTTGGGCAATTGCTCTTGGATAAGATGACTGCGACGATGTAGTTGATAATCATAGACGCACCAATTTCGTTGAATGGATTTTAACTTCCGAGCCGCATCATTGATAGAAGTTATCGGCATCCTTTGGGGATTATGCCAGATATTTTGGGCCCAATACAGGTTAGGCAACAATTGATCGCAAATGAACAAAGAGCCTAATTGAGCCAAAACACTGTGCCCTAGCAAGTCTTGAAGGATATTTTCCAAGCCAGCTGGGGCAAGGTAAGCAACCATTTGATCAGGCCATTGATTGATAGAAGAAGAATCCATGGGAAAATATGTTATCTATACATTAATTGGAAATGGGGATAGTCATCGTCTTCATCATTAATTTTTATTTGTTATATTGAGCAAAAGCAAATAAAACAGTTATAAATAAAACCAGCTTAAATTATATATCAGCTGGGATACTACTAGAACAATAAACTATTTAAAGTGGTAAAACTGCCATAGGGAGGAAAGCAATGGATTTTCATTTAAATGAAGAACTATCTGCCATTCAACAAAACGCCAGGTTATTTGCCGAAAAAGAAATGCTTCCTCATGCGGCGGAATGGGATAAAAAGAAAATTTTTCCAGTTGAATGTTTGCGTAAAGCGGCATCCTTGGGATTTTCCTCGATTTATATTAAGGAAGAAAATGGTGGTAGCGGTTTCGGCCGGATTGCCGCCGCCATTGTCTTTGAAGAGTTAGCTGCTGCCTGTCCTTCAACTGCGGCTTACTTATCTATCCATAACATGGTTTCTGGTATGATTGAAACCGCTGGTAATGAGGCGCAAAGAAAAAAATGGTTGCCAAAATTATCAACGATGGAATATTTCAGCAGTTATTGCTTAACCGAACCTGGGTCTGGATCTGATGCCGCATCGTTAAAAACTCGTGCCGAGAAACGCGGAAATGATTATTATTTGAATGGTACCAAGGCCTTTATTTCGGGTGGAGGTCACAGCGATGTTTATATTGTAATGGCAAAAACCGATCTAAATAAAAACGGTATTTCCGCCTTTATTGTGGATAAAAAATCGCCAGGCCTTAGTTTTGGCAAGCCTGAACAAAAAATGGGCTGGAATAGTCAACCGACCACCATGGTGTTTTTTGAAAATTGTATTGTTCCCGCGGATAGTTTATTAGGAAAAGAAGGTGAGGGATTTAAGCTTGCTTTGAAAGCTTTAGATGGGGGGCGCGTTAATATTGCAGCTTGTTCTTTGGGTGCTGCCGGGCCTCTTTGGAAGCAGCCATTGCCTATATGAAGCAGCGCCAGCAATTTGGTAAACCGATCAGTTCATTCCAAGCACTGCAATTTCGCTTAGCCGATATGGCCACGCATTTGGAAGCCTCGCGTTTGATGGTACATAAAGCGGCTGTGATGCTGGATCAACAACATATTGAAGCTACAATGATGGCGGCGATGGCGAAACGTTTTGCAACTGACATGGCCTTTACCATTTGTGACGAAGCCTTGCAACTTCATGGGGGATACGGATATTTGCAAGACTTCCCCGTTGAAAGATTTTTAAGGGACTCGCGTGTTCACCGTATTTTGGAAGGTACCAATGAAATCATGCGCTTAATTATTGCCCGTCAATTGTTAGGAAAAAATAATGACTGAACAGCATGAAATATTAACGGAAAGAAAAGATAAAGCTGGCTTTATTACCCTTAATCGCTCGAAAAGCTTAAACGCCCTAAACTTGGCGATGATCCAAAAAATAACGCAAGTTTTGAATGAATGGCAGAAAGATAAAACGGTTGAATTGGTTATCTTACAAAGCAATAATGAGAAGTCATTTTGTGCTGGCGGTGACATCCGTGCTGTTTACGAAGCAGGAAAAGAAAGTAATAAAGAACTGGGTTTTCAGTTTTTCTATCAAGAATATATTCTCAATCAAAAAATATATCGTTACCCGAAACCTATCATATCCTTAATCGATGGTATTGTGATGGGTGGTGGGGCAGGACTTGCCATGAACGGTCAATACCGGGTTGTGACCGAACGCACGATTTTTGCGATGCCTGAAACAGCCATAGGGTTTTTCCCTGATGTGGGGGCAGGATATTTTTTAAACAAATGTCCAGGGATGATAGGTTTATATTTAGCTTTAACGGGCGAAAGGATCAATCACAGCGACTGCCTGTACAGCCATTTGGCAACCCATGCTATACCAGCCAGTAAATTGGAAGAGCTCAAGTCACATTTGATTTCTGCGGGGCAACCCGTAGCGGAAATTTTAAAAAAATTTAGCAGTGCTTTGTCTTCCCCTAGTCATTTGGCTACTTATCAACCGGTTATCGATCGGTATTTCAGCCGCTTGTCACTTGACAGTATCCTTGATTTATTGCAGTCGGATGGACAAGAATGGTCAAAAAAAACAGCTGATAGTCTTTTAAAACGTTCTCCTTTGTCTTTAAGAATCACGTTCGAATATATGCCCAAATGTGCGAAACTAACTTTTGAAGACGTGATGCAATTAAATCTTCGGTTAAGCCAGTTTTTTATGGAACAAAAAGATTTTTACGAAGGGATAAGAGCCGTTTTGGTAGATAAAGATCAACAACCCAAATGGCAGCCTGGAAAAATCAACCCTGAAATTATTCATCACGCTATGAACTTTCCCGTCAAACAACTGTTGCCTTTTAAATAGCAGGAATTATCAAATGACAAAAATTGGGTTTATCGGACTTGGCCATATGGGAGAACCGATGGCGAAGAACATTCTCAAAGCAGGTTTTGAGCTAGTTGTCTACGACTTAAGTAAAACAAAACTAAATATCTTCCAATCATTAGGGGCAAAAATTACGGACGATCATTCACTTATGTCCCATAAGCCTGATATTGTAATAACCATGCTGCCCAGCGGCAAAGAGGTAAAACATATCTATGAAAATATGATCTTCCCCCATATTCATTCGAATGTTTTATTAATTGATTGTTCAACCATCGATGTAGAAACATCACGCTCTTTATCGCAAATGGCTGAACAAAAGAAAATGGCGATGGTTGATGCCCCAGTATCAGGGGGAGTTGCGGGTGCCGAAGCAGGCACTTTAACCTTTATGGTGGGTGGAAGCCTCAAAGCTTTTGAACAGGCTAAACCTATTTTGTTAAAAATGGGTAAGACAGTGATCCATGTGGGTGGTCCAGGTAACGGGCAAGCAGTTAAAATTTGTAATAATATGATGTTGGCCATTCAAATGATTTCCGTGGCGGAAGGCTTTGCTTTAGCTGATAAATTGCAAGTTCCAGCTGATGCTTTGTTTGAAGTGGCCAGTAAAGCCTCTGGCCAATGCTGGTCGTTAACTCAATATTGTCCTGAACCTGGTTTAGTTCTGACTTCCCCTGCAAACAGGGATTTTAAACCCGGTTTTACCACAGAAATGATGTTAAAAGACCTCAAACTATCCCAGCAAATGGCGCAGAATTATGGAGCCTCAACTCCCTTGGGGGCAATTGCAACTGTCCTTTATACTTCATACCGCAACATGGTGGGGGGCAACGATGATTTTTCTTCAATCATTAGATTTATTAAAGCAAAATTACCTAAAGAGAAAGCGTAGAATCAAATATGATAAATGCTAATCTGGTGATCAAAAATCCTAATTTTATAGACGATGTTAAAACAAGCTTCCAACAGCAGGGAATCTTGAAATTATTAGGTGCTAAACTTGAAAAAATTGAACCTGGGCTTGTTGAAATAAGTTTGCCTTTCAAACCAGAACTCACACAACATACAGGTTTTTTTCATGCGGGTGTTACAGCCACAATAGCTGACACGGCAGGGGGATACGCAGCATTTACTTTGTTCCCAGCTCAAGCTATCGTTTTATCCGTTGAATTCAAAATAAATTTGCTTAACCCTGCACAAGGTCAATTATTATATGCAATAGGGCGGGTGATAAAATCTGGGAAGACTTTAAGTGTTTGCGAAGTAAGCGTTTCTGTCACCGATCGTACCAAAACGTTAGTTTGTGCCCATATGCTGCAAACGGTTATGTGTTTACCCCCTAAAACAATGGATAAAACAGTAAAATGATTAATAAGGCCAGTCAAAAAGTTTTAAGAAATGTTGCCGAATATGCTCCTTTAGCAGTATTTTTTATATTTTATTATGTTAAGAAAGATCTATTTTGGGCAACGGGAGGCTTACTGGCAGCAACTGTCGTCAGTATTATTATTACGATTGTCATGGAACGAAAACTGCCTTTCCTGCCGATTTTTACGGCCGTGACGGTCAGCATATTCGGCGGGTTAACACTCCTATTAAAAGACGATATTTTTATTAAAATTAGGCCGACCGTCGTTAATTTAATATTTGGCAGCAGCTTATTAATAGGGCTGTGGAAGGATAAACTGTTTTTGAAAATGGTTTTAGGAAAAGCCTTGGAAATCTCTGAAAAAGGCTGGCGCATCTTGACAAAACGCTGGGCGATTTTTTTTATGGCCATCGCTCTACTGAACGAGATCGTTTGGCGTACACAAACCGAAGAATTCTGGGTTAATTTTAAGGTTTTAGGGGTGATGGGGTTAAATTTCTTATTCGTATTAATTCATATTCCGTTATTACAAAAACACCAAATAAAATCTGAAGATAAGAAGTAATTTTTACTTTTTTACCTGCACCCATGTACGTGTAAGATACATGACCCCTGTTTTAAAGATCCAAAGGACATGTTACATAATTAAAGTTGTTAACTTTTTGATTGGTCGGGATCTTGATTAGCACTATTTTCTTTAGCTATGGGTGATAATCCGTGTTGCTGACGACTGGCACTAATTGCGGCATTTAAATCGGTTTGGCTGCATAGTCCTAATAATACGGGATCACGGGGCTTCAAATTATTATAATTCCAATGGCTACGCTGACGAATGGATAAGATGGTGGTTTTTGTTGTTCCAATTAAACGAATAATCTGACCTTCACTCAGTTCGGGATGATTCCTTAGCAACCAAGCGATAGCGTCTGGCTTATCTTGGCGTTTTGCAACTGGGGTATAACGGGGACCTTTACTGCGTGTCAAAGGATCAGGCATATTCGAGGAGATCCTTTTCAATTTTGTCGTGGGATCTTCTTCACAACGACTGATTTCCTCTTTTGATAGCTGACCGTTCGACACGGGATTTAATCCGATAATGCCTTCGGCAACTTCCCCATCTGCAATACCTTTAATTTCAAGGGGATGCATCCCACAAAATTCAGCGATTTGGGCAAAAGTTAAAGCTGTATTTTCAACTAACCAAACAGCCGTAGATTTTGGCATTAATACTTGCGCCATTTTATTCTCTCTAAGTCAAATTAAGGTTTAAAGGACTCAATATTTTTTGTTGCCGTATGATAACTTGCAAAACCAGCTTAGCAAGGAGAAATTGTAATTTTTATACATAAAGCATTATTGGAAATTGCGCCATCATTAATAAATAACTATTCATTGCCGTTTAAAAGACATGTTAACTTTATTATCTAAGTGTTATGTTGTTTAGGTGCTTAACAGCCACGTGGATAAACACAAAATGAGTATTAAGCAAGGCATCCAAAAAATTGGTTTTATCATTGATACTTATTCTAGTTGCTTATATGGTTACTTGTAGAATTCAATGCCCCCAAAATAGATAGAGTCGGGTGATATTTTTTGTCTTATCTAGGGAATACTATGCGTTCCATTATATAAGCAAAGCGGTAAAACGATACAAATAAATTTAAATTATTCTTTTTATACATATGTATATTTTTAAAAAGGTAGAATTTATAATGATTAAAAAATTATTGAAACATCGGCCCGTACAAAAAATTAGAATTTTTTGGGGGCTAATGATTCTATCTTTAGGTATGTCGGTTCAAGTGAAGGCCCAAAATAACTTTGCTATCACAGTTTTAACGGGTGGCACAAGTGGGGTTTATTATCCTTTAGGAGTTGTTTTAGCAAAAATTTACGGGGATAACCTGCCGTCAGCTAAAATTTCTGTTTTAGCCACAAAGGCGTCTGTTGAAAATTTATTGATGTTACAAAAATCTGAAGGTGAAATTGCCTTTGCTACGGCAGATACAGTTTCTTTAGCTTGGTTTGGAAATCAGGCAGCGGGATTTCCAGAGAAATTAACCAAATTACGCGGAATTGCCAGTATTTATCCAAATTATATCCATATTGTAGCCCGGGCGGATAGCAATATAAAAACCATTGCTGATTTAAAGGGCAAAAGGGTTTCCGTAGGTGCTTTGGAATCGGCAACCGAAGTAAATGCCAGAACAGTTTTTGCAGCAGCCAATATCACCTATAAGGATCTTGCAAAAGTTGAATATCTGCCGTTTGGTAATTCTGTGAAGATGATGTTGAACAATGAAATTGATGCAACCATCCAATCTGCTGGATTAGGGGTAAGTTCCATTAATGATCTGTCCAACTCCCTCCCTATCCGCATTATTTCTGTCCCAACCGAAATAACGGCAAAAATAAAAGATCCTGCCTATATTGCAAGTATTATTCCTGCAGGGACGTATCAAAATCAAAATTATGCTGTGCCAACGATTGCTATCACCAATCTTGTTGTTACCCGGTCTGATGTAACCATTGACCAAGTTTATAATTTTACCAAACTAATTTTTGAAAATTTATCGGAATTACAGCACGCGCATTCGGCTATGGCGAACATTCAGTCTCAACATATGATTGAAGGAATGCCTATACCCTTTCATCCAGGTGCTTTAAAATATTTCCGAGAAAAAGGTTGGACAATACCTTCCGTTCAAAGATAAATATCAGGTAACCATGATAGGTTTATGTATATCCTCCTTAGCAAGTGCGGTCACCGCTTTTTTACCAACCGATCATTTCAGCCTGTCTTGGCAGCATTCAATTGAACATTTTGTTTGGAAAGAGGAATATAAAATTGATCCCTTAACCTATCAATTTTATCTTAGGCGTGTTTCCATCCCGGGGCATGGGGCAGGGGTAGATATTCCTGCGGGTGCAATATTTATTGATGATCATTGGGAGTTTCAGCCCATTATTAAAAAAATGTCCGAATTATTATTGGCGAATGGGTTGGAGCAATCGGATTATTTGGTATGTGTAGCAGCCGATTCTTGCAGTAATCTTCGGGAATTTTTACCTATCAATAACCAAAAAGACATCATCCGTTTGTTTGTTTGTGATAAATAGATCCCTTCTTTTATCTGGCTATGCTTTCTATTTCTCCAACGCGTTGGATCAATCGTTTTTTGTGATGCTGACTACATTATCTCTCCAGCCACAATCGTTAGCAAGAACGCTACTGGCATAAAATTTTGCAACTGTCGGGCACGATAATAGGCGAGGGCAAAATAAATCTGCGGATTAGGTCTAAATATTCAAAGACGAGGAACATATGTTTCCATGGCGGGCAGTTGTAAAGACGGATTATGGTTTTTTAAGAAATCCACGAAATCTTGGTATTTTTTCCAATCCAGTAAAGATGGATTATGGCTGAATCGGCGCAGGGTATCCATCCAAGCTAACTGATTAAGCGGATCATTGATATCAGGATAAGCTTTACGGGCGATTTCCCAGCTTTTTTCGGGATTATTTAAAATAAAAATAACCGCACGTTGGATTGCCTTTAAGAATCTTTTAAATTGTTGATCATGAATACGGTCTTGGTGAACGATAAATATTAATTCATCATACAAAGGTACACCTTCCTCCTCCGGGAAAAAGGCTAATGCTTTTATGTTCATTAGGGACAATTGGTTTAATTCAAAATTGCGGAAAGCACCTATGACCGCATCAACTTTTTTGGTGAGTAAAGCTGAGCTTAAAGAAAAATTTGGGCTAATCAAAGTTACGTCTGACAATTTCACCCCATATTTATCTAACATAGCGGTTAAGTAAATATCTTCAAAACCACCAACAGAATAACCGATAGTTCTTCCTTTTAAATCGGCAATCGTCTGAATAGGGCTATCTGCTAAAACTATTAAGGAATTTAAAGGGGTATCAATTAACGTACCGATTCTGGCAATAGGCAAACCTTCGGCCACTAATAAATAAAGGTTGGGTTGATAAGATAAGGCAATATCCGCTTGCTTGGCAGCTAATAATTTAGGCGGGTCATTAGGATCTGACGGGGATATTAAGCGAACCTCTAATCCTTCATCTTTAAAATATCCTAATTCTTGCGCGATTAATAAAGGGGCATGATCGGGATTAATAAACCAATCCAATAATACCGTTAATTTTTCTTGTGCTTGAAGGCTTAAGAGAGGTAAAAAACACCCCAGAATAACGCTTATTAATTTCATTTTCATTTGTCCTCGCTGTATAATAGGGGTTGATCTTCTTGGGGAAAAAATTTCCCAATGATTTTATTTGACACATAACTACTTAAAAAAAATAGGGATGTTCCCCCGATAGATAAGATGATTAAAACCGCAAACACCACATCCACTTTGCCCCTGGCATTTGCTTGGATCATTACATAACCCAGCCCTTGTCCTGCGCCGATCCACTCGCCAATAACCGCCCCAATAGGCGCCACCGCCGTGCCTATTTTTAACCCGGAAGCTAAATTAGGTAAAGCGGATGGCAGACGAATATGAATTAAGGTTTTCCATTTAGTGGCATTCATAACCCTTGCCGCATCTACCCAATTTTTGTTGGTTTTTAATAATCCATCCAAAAAAGCGGTAGTAATGGGGAAAAAAATGATAATCGCCGCCATTAACACCTTGGGCAACATGTCATATCCAAACCACAAAACGAACAAAGGAGCTAGGGCAAATACCGGAATTGCCTGGCTGATAACGATTAAAGGCAACAACCAATGACGCAACCCATTATAGTAAGCTAGAATCATGGCTAAAACAAAACCGAACGTACCACCTGTTAATAGGCCAAGGATAATCTCTAAAAATGTCACCCAACTATTTTGGGACAACAAAGCAAAGTTATTATAAAAAGCTAGACCAACTTGTATGGGGGATGGCAGGATATAAGGAGGGATATCCATTGCCCAGCAGGCTATTTGCCATATTAGAACGATGGAAAAAACGATGGCAAGTGACCGTAATATAACCATTTATGATCCTTCCAAAATTCGTTCTAAAAGTCTTGGCATTTGCTCTATGATTAATGGGTCATTAACAGGAAGGGGCGTTTTCTTCTCGGGAAGGGTTAAAACTTTTCGAATATGCGTCGGATTGCCACTCATCATATAAACTGCATTGCATAGGCGGATCGCCTCTGCAGGATCGTGGGTGATCAACAATACCGTATGGTTTTTGAGGTGTTTCCAAGTAAAATCTTGGGTTTGCAGTCGCGTAATGGTATCAAGCCCACGAAAGGGTTCATCCATTAAAATAATCGGCCTTTGTTCATATAAAATACGGGCCAAGCTGACCCTTTGCCTCATTCCGCCGGATAGTTGTCCTGGTTTATAATGGGCAAAGGAATGAAGGCCGACTTCTTCAATAATGAACTTGGCCCGCTTTAAATCCGGCATTTGCTTTCGTAAGCGATCCCCTAAAATAATATTGGATGAGACATCTAGCCAGGGCAGTAAGGAATCTTGTTGGGGCATATAGGAAATAAGGTTTTTTAAGGATAATTGGTCAGGAGTGGTATGAATTGAACCAGAAAACTCATCCATATTTTCTAAACCGGCCATGATTCTTAAAATAGTTGATTTACCAACACCGCTTTTCCCGATTAAAGCAGTCCACTGGCCTCCCATAAGCTCAAAATGCAGATCTTGAAACAAGGATACATTTGATGCAGGGTAAGCAAATTTTTTGATAGAAATAGCAATGCTTGGGGCGGGTAGACTAAGCGTTGCGTATGATTCTGTCACTTGTCCCTCCGCCGGTTCTAACCGGATCAGGTTTTGGGGTCGTTGCTAATTGCAACCTCTCAGCCGCTAGGCTCCCCCCAGTGATTAATAATGGCTTTCATGATGCTGTTATTTATCGAATTGTCAACCGAATGATCTTTGAATTTTTTTTAACCTAGTTTTTATCGAAATTTTTAATTATCGCCTACCTGGACTTTTTGATTGTGGTTGACTAAGCTGCAGACAACAATTTTTGATTATAGCAATGTGGGAGAACTATTATGCGGTTGAGTGGTCTATTCGCCCCAACACTCAAAGAAAATCCAGCTGAGGCACAAATAGCTTCACACCGGTTATTGTTGCGCGCTGGTATGATCCGGCAAACCAGTGCGGGGATATATTGTTGGTTGCCTTTAGGGTTTAGGGTACTGAAGAAAATTGAACAAATTATTAGGGAAGAGCAAGATAAAGCAGGCGCGCAGGAATTGTTGATGCCGACTATCCAACCAGCGGAGTTATGGAAAGAATCGGGTCGTTATAATGATTATGGCAAAGAAATGTTGCGTTTTGTCGACCGTCATGAGCGAGAAATGCTATATGGCCCCACGAACGAAGAATTAATTACAGATGTTTTTCGTCAATCGATCAAATCATATCGTGATTTGCCCAAGCTTTTGTATCATATTCAATGGAAATTTCGGGATGAGATGCGCCCAAGGTTTGGGTTGATGCGCGGACGGGAATTTTTAATGAAAGACAGTTATTCTTTTGATCTTGATTATACCGGCGCTAGAAAAGCTTATAATAAAATGTTTGTCGCTTACTTGCGTACATTTGCACGCTTGGGTCTTAAAGCAATCCCGATGCAAGCCGCAACAGGCCCCATCGGCGGTGATCTAAGTCATGAATTTATTATTTTAGCAGATACCGGGGAAAGTGCTGTTTTCTGTGATAAAGCCTTACTCGAAAAAAATCCTTTGCAAGATGCTGTTTATTATGAAGGTGATTTGCAACCAATTGTAGAAGAATGGACCTCCCTTTATGCCGCGACCGATGAAAAGCATGATCCCAAAAGGTGTCCAGTGCCGGTTGCACAATTAGTATCAGCCCGCGGCATTGAGGTTGGGCATATTTTTTACTTCGGTACAAAATATTCGGAAGCTTTAAAAACCGCCGTTGCCACATCTAATGGCGACAACAGTTTTGTCCATATGGGTTCTTATGGTATTGGCGTATCTAGGCTGGTTGCCGCCATTATTGAAGCCTATCATGATGAGGCAGGGATTATTTGGCCGGAAAGCGTTGCCCCCTATCAAATTGGCTTAATCAACGCGGTGGCTGCAGACAAAGATTGCAAACAAATGGCTGATACGCTGTATGATGAATTAAAGCAGCATAATATAGAAGTTTTATATGATGATCGTGATGAAAGAGCGGGAACAAAATTTAGCAATATGGATCTGATAGGCTTGCCCTGGCAAGTTGTTGTTGGTTTAAAAGGTATCAAATCAAAAACAGTTGAATTAAAAAACCGTGCATCCGGCGAACGTCAAACAATCTCATTGGATATGTTATATGATCGCTTCCTAAAAAATAAGGTGAATAAAAATTGTTAAAGTTTGAACGTTTAGTGGCATGGCGGTATCTACGTTCCAGACGGCAAGAGGGTTTTATTTCCGTTATCACATTTTTATCTTTGCTTGGCATTTGTTTAGGGGTGGCAACCCTTATTATTGTTATGTCAGTTATGAACGGGTTTCGTGGGGAATTATTTAAAAAAATTCTTGGGTTTAATGGGCATTTGTTTGTGATGGAAACAAATCAATTTCCTGTGACAGATTATGCCCATTTGGCAGAACAGTTTTCAAAATTGCCAGGCATTGTTACAGCAACCCCCATGATTGAAAATGGGGCGATGGTAACTTCGGAATATAATATCGATTTTGCAAGGATTAGGGGCATTCGATTAACTGATTTAAAGAAACGCTCTTTCATCAACGATAACATTATTATTGGCAGTATTGAAGAATTTGAACAGCAGGGTGGTGCTGTGATAGGTTACAAATTGGCTAACCGACTGGGGTTGTCTGTGGGTGATTTTATTACCCTGATCTCACCGCAGGACCGTGACACGGTAATCGGCAATGTACCTCGAATAAAATCATACCCTATTGTTGCTGTCTTTAATGTTGGGATGTCCCAATATGATGGCAATTTTGTTTTGATTCCTTTGGAATCAGCGCAGCTGTATTTTTCGCGCAATCAACAGGTTGATTATATTGAGATTGTGACCGATAACGCCGATGAAGTTAGCCAACCCAAAAGGGAAATTCAGCAATATCTTCAAGCCCACAACTTAAATTATCTGGTTGAGAGTTGGCAAGAACGGTATGGAGAGTTTTTAGGTGTACTGGATGTTGAAAAAACAGTGATGTTTATTATTCTATTCCTGATTATTATCGTGGCCTCTTTTAACATTATTTCAAGCCAAATTATGATGGTCAAAGATAAACGTCAGGAAATTGGGATTCTTAGGACATTAGGCGCAACCAAAAGATCTATTTTAAGCATATTTTTAATAAACGGTGCCAGCACCGGAATTTTAGGGGTTGGCACGGGGTTTATTTTGGGGGTTTTATTCGTTGAAAACATTGAAAGGATCCGGCAATGGGTACAAAGTATTTTAGGAACACAATTATTCCCGGATACTTTTTATTTTCTTTCCCAATTGCCTGCAGTGCTTGATTGGAAACAAGTGTTGTTGATTGTAGGGGTTGCCTTTGGTTTATCGCTTTTGGCTTCCCTCTATCCCGCCTGGCGTGCCGCCCGTTTAGATCCTGTGCAGGTTTTGCGTTATGAATAATAATCAATCCCCACCCATCACGGTCTTAGTGGCTGATGGCGTTGGGCGCCAGTTTAAACAAATGGATCAAATCATCACCGTTATCCGTGATAGTAGTTTTTCTATGTCTCAAGGGGAAATAGTTGGTCTGCTTGGACCATCCGGTTCGGGTAAGTCCACCTTACTGCACCTGTGCGGTTTATTGGAAAAACCCGATCAGGGAAAAATAGAAATTTTGGGGCAATCCGTCAATGAACTGAATGATAATCAACGTTCCCTGTTTCGTCAAAATCATTTGGGTTTTGTTTATCAATATCATCATTTGCAGAAAGATTTTTCTGCACTTGAAAATGTTATGATTCCCCAATTAATTGCCGGTCACAGTAAGAGAGAAGCCCAAAAAAAAGCAGCTGATTTATTATCACAGGTTAATCTTTCCCATAGGCTTCATCACCGGCCAGGAAAATTATCGGGGGGGGAACAACAACGGGTGGCCATTGCCCGGGCCCTGGTCAACTCACCACAAATCTTGCTTGCGGATGAACCAACTGGAAATTTGGATACCAAAACTACAGAAGAAGTTTTCTTGTTGTTAAAGAATCTTGCAAAAGCCATGAATTTATCTGCTATTATTGCGACACACAATCTTGATTTAGCCAAACGGATGGATCGGATTATGCGTGTGGAAGATGGTGTTATTCATCAATTGTAAATCCCTCAATCTCCTTGATAATAAAATATGACCGTTTCTTTTGTTCATTTGCGCTCACACTCGGCTTATTCCCTATCTGAGGGAGCGATTAAGATTAAAGATCTGATTGGGTTGGCCAAGAAAAATTCCATGCCCGCCGTTGCCTTAACCGATACGAATAATTTATTTGGCGCTATGGAATTCAGTTTAGAAGCAAAAGAAGACGGCATCCAACCAATATTGGGCTGCCAGTTATCAATTGTTGCTGAGAAAAGTTCTGAAGCAAAACTTATCAACAGCACTATTAATCTAACACCACATTTGATTTTACTTATTCAAAATGAGATTGGGTACAAAAACCTCAGCCATTTGGTTAGCAAGGCGTATATTAACGCGCAGCAGCTTCAAGGGCCTGCTGTTTTTTTAGAAGAATTAGTTGGAAAAACAGAAGGGATGATTGCTTTAACAGGTGGACCTTCGGGGTTAATCGGGTATTTACTGCAATCTAATAATCAGAACAAAGCTGAAGAAGTATTATTACAGTTAAAACAGCTCTTTCCAAATCGTTTATATATTGAGTTGATGCGCCACGGGATGAGCGAGGAAAGCCAAACTGAAGACGCTTTTATTGCATTTGCACAACAATATCACATACCTTTAGTTGCAACCAACGAAGCGTTTTTTGGGACATCTCAATTGTATGAAGCGCATGATGTCCTGCTATGTATTGCTGAAGGTGCAACGATTTCGGAGCCTAAACGGCGACGTGTAACGCCGGATCATTATTTTAAATCCACCCGCCAGATGATGGATTTGTTTTCCGATATTCCTGAAGCGTTGGATAATACGGTTGCAATTGCAAAACGGTGCGGCTACCTCTTGGAGCCAAGAAAAACTGTTTTTCCGAAGTTTGTCTCTAATTCGGAGAAAGCCACGGATGAGGTCGTTTTATTAAAAAACAACGCCCGCGATGGCCTTAAAATAAGAATGGAACAACTGCACCATTCAACAGAATACCAGAAAAAATTTCTGCCGGAAATATATAGCAAAAGGCTTGAATATGAGTTGGACCTCATCGTTAAAATGGGGTTTGCAGGTTATTTCCTGATTGTCGCCGATTTTATTCAGTGGGCTAAAAAACAACAAATTCCAGTAGGCCCGGGGCGTGGATCTGGCGCTGGGTCAGTCGTTGCTTGGGCATTAACTATTACCGATCTTGATCCTATCCGCTGGGGCTTATTGTTTGAACGCTTTTTAAATCCCGAACGTGTTTCATTGCCAGATTTTGATATTGACTTTTGTCAAGACAGGCGGGACGAAGTCATTAATTATGTCAGAAGCAAATATGGGTTTGCACGTGTTGCTCAAATTATTACATTCGGTAAGTTACAGGCTAGAGCGGTTCTCAGAGATGTCGGACGTGTTTTGCAATTGCCATATGGTCAAATCGATAAGCTTTGCAAACAAATTCCTAACAATCCGGCCAATCCAGTAACTCTTAAACAGGTTCTCGAGATAGATAAGCAATTACAAGAAATTCGCAAGCAAGAAACAGCCGTTGATAAGCTTTTCACCATTGCCCTGCAATTGGAAGGGCTTTATCGCCATGCTTCAACCCATGCAGCGGGTGTCGTGATTGGCGATCAACCCTTAGAGGAAGTGGTACCCCTTTATAGGGATGCAAAATCAAACATGCCAGCCACTCAGTTCAACATGAAATATGTTGAAATGGCCGGGCTAATTAAATTTGATTTTCTTGGGCTTAAAACTTTAACTATGATTGCGCTTGCTGAAGCTTTGATATTAAAGCGTGGGATTAAAGTTGACGTATCTCAAATTTCCCTCAGCGATCATAAAACATATGAAATATTAGGAAAGGGTGACGCCACCGGCGTTTTTCAATTAGAAAGCGGCGGTATGCGCGACGTTTTAAGAAAATTAAAGCCTGATCGTTTTGAAGATATTATTGCTGTAGTGGCTTTATATCGGCCAGGCCCCATGGATAATATCCCGAAATATATAGCCTGCAAGCATCAAAGGGAATCGCCAGATTACTTGCATCCGATGCTGGAAGAAATTCTGCGGGAAACTTTTGGTATCATGATATATCAAGAACAAGTGATGCAAATTGCCCAGATACTGGCAGGGTATAGTTTAGGAAAAGCTGATATCCTTCGTCGAGCCATGGGTAAAAAAATTAAAGAGGAAATGGAAGCGCAACGTAAAGATTTCATCGATGGCGCCAAAGTTAATCAGGTTGATGCAGCAACCGCCACTAGAATATTTGAAGAAGTGAATAAATTTGCAGGCTATGGTTTTAATAAAAGCCATGCTGCGGCTTATGCCTTGATTGCCTACCAAACGGCCTGGTTAAAAGCAAATTATCCGGTTGAATTTTTTGCAGCTTCCATGTCTTTAGAAATGAATAACACCGACAAATTAAATTTATTCCGTCAAGAGCTCGTAAAAAATAAAATTCCTTTACTACCCCCTGATATTAATTATAGCCATGTGACTTTTACAGTTGAAAAAACTACCCATAAATTTGCTGTACGGTATGCTTTGCCAGCGATCCGGCATGTGGGGGCAAATTTAAGTGAGATGATTGTTCAAGTCAGGGAGGTCGGTGGGATATTTAAATCGATCCAAGATTTTATTGCGCGGGTGGACAGTAAATCGTTAAATAAAAGACAATTGGAAAGCCTTATATGTGCAGGTGCATTTGATAGCTTGTTCTCCAATCGGCATCAGGGTTTTCAATCTATTGATATTATCCTGCAACAGGCTGCCGTTGCTTCCAAAGATAGACAAACCGGACAATTTGGTTTGTTTGGTTCCATACCCTCGCTTTCACAAAATGAACTTATCATCCCACATTCTGAGGATTGGAACAGCATTGAAAAATTACAAAGGGAACATGAAGCGATTGGCTTTTATTTATCGGCTCATCCCTTGGACAATTATGAACGGCAATTAAAACATCTTCATGCCACACCTTATATCGATTTATTAAACGGATCTAAATATGAGGGACGGGTTATGCTGGCTGGAGTGGTTGTATCTAAAGTAGAAAAAATGTCTTCTAAAGGCAATCGCTATGCTTATGTCCGTTTTTCTGACCGAAGCGGTATTTTTGAAATCATGTTTTTTTCAGATATTTTAAATGGTTTTAGAGATTTCCTAGAACCAGGAAACATATTGTTGATCGGTGTGGATGTCAGGGATGAACAGTCCGAAATAAAATTAACGGCACAAACCCTTAAACCCTTGGCCGAAGCTGTTGGTGATATAGAGAATAGCATTAAAATACATTTAAGAGAGACACAAGTGGTTGCCTCTTTAAGCCAAATATTTGCCAAAGGCAAATCTGGTAAGGATATTATTCGATTGATTGTTGAAATTGATGGAAAAACCCAGATTGAGGTAAATTTAGGAAAAAAATACCATTGGAGTACTGAATTACAACAGCAAGTTATCAAATTGTTGGGTCAAGATTGTATTGAGGAAACTACCTAAATAGGACGCAAAAAACTTTGGAAACCAAACGAACCGTGAATAAAGATCTAAAAAGTATTAGAATTAGTTTTATTGGACTGGGTGTGATGGGGTCTCCGATGGCCGGTCATTTAGCTCAGAAGGGCTATTCTGTTACCGTTTATAATAGAACAATAACAAAAAGTCAGGCATGGCTGAAAAAATTTTCAGGATCGGTAGCTCCCAGATTGATAGATTGTGTTAATGCGGATTATATCGTGACCTGTGTAAGCAATGACCAGGCGTTAAAAGATATTTTTTGGGGTTCAGCAAAATTGATCGACCATATTGTACCTGGTACAATTGTGATTGATCATTCAACCACAACGGTTGATGTAGCCAAAGATATCCATGTTGCACTTCAAAAACGCCAGGCCTATTTTTTAGATGCCCCGGTGTCGGGGGGACAGGCTGGTGCCGAAAAGGGCATTTTAACGATTATGGCTGGAGGTAACCAACAAGCATATAATCAGGTAGAAACCATATTTACCGCTTATGGAAAAAATAGTGTTTATATGGGACCGTCCGGCTCTGGCCAGTTAACGAAGATGGTTAATCAAATTTGTATCGCTGGGGTCATTCAAAGTTTGGCGGAAGGATTGGAGTTTGCTTATAATGCCGGGTTAGATCAGGGAAAAGTTATTCGTGCTATTAGTAATGGCGCCGCTGCTTCTTGGCAAATGCACAACCGGGCAGAAACGATGATCAAAGGAAAATTTGATTTTGGTTTTGCGGTGGACCTGATGAAAAAAGACTTAATGATTTGCTTAAATGAAGCGGTAAAAAATAACAGCTCCCTACCTATCACCAGCCTTATTGCACAGTTTTATACTCAATTACAGCAGAAAAACGGTGGCGGGTCAGATACATCCAGTCTTATTAAATTACTGCAAAAAAATCGGGATGTGTGAAGGCAGCAATAAATCTTTTTTGATTTCTATTTTTTTTTAGCTTCTCTCCAAAACAGTTCCAATTTTTCCTGCGTTACATCACCCAAAACAGTATGTTGATCTGAGGCTAAATTCTCCATTTTGCGGAAACGGGTTTCAAATTTTCGATTGGCTTTTCTTAAGGCAGTTTCCGGATCAATTTTTAAGTGCCTAGATAAATTGATACAGGTAAACAAGATATCTCCCATTTCTTCCTCAATATTTTCAAGATCTTGGTTTTTGATCGCATCTTTAAGTTCTTGAACCTCCTCATCAATTTTATGGAATATATCGCCCGCTGAACCCCAGTCAAAGCCAACACTAGCAGCTTTTTTCTGTAGTTTTCCAGCCCGTAAAATCGCTGGCACATGGAGAGGGGTTAAGTCAAGAATGCTGCCATTTGGATTGGAAGATTTCTGCACATTTTTTCTCATTTCCCAGGATTTTTCAATTGCTTCCGATTGATTGGAAAAATTATCCTTATTTACTGCAAAGACATGGGGATGACGTTCAATCATTTTCTTCAGGATATTTTCAACAATATCTTCAAATGTAAAAAGGGTTTTTTCTTCCGCTAAAACAGTATAGAACATAATTTGAAATAAAAGATCACCTAATTCTTCTTTTAAAAGGTGAGGCTGATTTAATTCAACGGCTTCGACAACTTCATACGCTTCTTCAAGCGTATAGGCAGCGATTGACCTGAAATCTTGTTTTTTATCCCAATCACAACCGTTTTTCGGGTGACGAAGATGACGAACCAGTTCTAATAATTGGGTGATAAGGGAAGAGGGCATAGGGATACGATTTGATTAACTAGGGATTGGATTAATACCAAAAAATTATATCTAGGGTTTCTTATGTTTTTTCCTGCCATTTGCCAGATTCATTTTGTAAATAGTATTTAACATTCAAGCCTTGAGAACGATAATCAAGGAACTTAGCGTTGCTGGTTTCAATTTCTTGTGAATTTAAGCCATCCACCAAAATAATAAGCAAAGCAAATGGTGTTGTTATGGGTATTATAAAGCCAGGAATGATAAATGCGACAGATGCCTGATTAGGATTTTCTAATTGATGCGTAATCCAAACCAATTGCCGCTCTGGCCTACCATCAACAGCTGAACCATGGGGAAGAAAAGCTTTTTGTTCTACCGTCCATAAACTCGAACATAGACTCTCCACCTCATCTTTGGTAGATACGAGGACAACGGCACGTTGTCCCCGCATTAAGGTTTTTTCTAAAAGTTCTTTTAAGACCTTAACAAGAGAAAGTTTTGTAAACACATAAAATCGAACTTCTTTTGCCAACACTTTCGGAACAATCCTCTTTATCCAAAGTTATTCGTATTGATCGGCGATAAAACGGTTCAACAACCTTACTCCAAACCCTGTTGCACCTTTGGGAGTAGTTGGATATTCACTCTCAGTCCAGGCAACACCAGCAATATCCAAATGAGCCCAAGCAGTATCTTTTACAAAGCGTTGCAAGAAATGGGCAGCTGTGATACTGCCTGCGCTGCCCCGGTTTACTGAGTTTTTAACATCAGCAATATCACTATTAATCATCTTGTCATAATGATCATGTAAAGGCATATGCCAAATTGGTTCCGAAACCTTTTTTGAAGCGTCGATTAATTGATCCACAAGGGTTTGGTTATTACTGAAAAGCCCCGCATAATGATGTCCTAAAGCTACCACGATCGCACCTGTCAAAGTAGCCAAGTCAATCATCACTTTTGGTTTAAAACGTTGCTGGCAATACCACAAAACGTCAGCCAGAACCAATCGGCCTTCCGCATCCGTATTGATCACTTCAATTGTTTGTCCAGACATGGATGTTACAACGTCACCTGGGCGTTGGGCGGTGCCGGAAGGCATGTTTTCGACTAAACCGGCCAAACCCACAACTCGGGCTTTTGATTTTCTGGCGGCCAAAGTCCTCATTAAACCAATGACGGTTGCAGCACCTGCCATATCAGTTTTCATCTCTTCCATATTGGCAGCCGCTTTAATTGAAATGCCGCCGCTGTCAAAAGTTACACCCTTGCCGACAATTGCAACCGGCTGCGCTGCTTTATCAGCGCCCGGCCATTCCATGACTAGTAGTTGGCTCTCATGAGCGCTTCCCTGACCCACACCAAGCAAGGAGTTCATACCTAACTTTTTCATTTCAGCTATACCAAATACTTCTACTTTAACCCCTAATTGAGTTAAAGATTGGGCAGCTTCGGCTAAGCTTTTAGGATAAATCACATTCCCTGGTTCAGAAACCAAATTACGGGTTAAATAAATCCCTTCCAATGTTTTTTCTAAAGGCTCATAAAACTTTTTTGCAGCAACAGGATCTGGCACCACGATGGTCAGTTGCTCAAGGATGGGTTTATCTTGGGGTTTTATGTTAGTTTTATATTTACTAAAACGATAGTTTTTTAATTGCACACCATAAGCTATATGTGCCGCCAATTCATTGATATTCGCGGGTTTTTTATCAGATGCTTCAAATTCATCTAATATACAAGTGCTTTCTTTTTCGTTAACTGATATTAACTGGTTGAAAATGTGACCGCCAAGATTTTCAGCGCTTCGCTCCGTAAAAGCTGATTTTTTTCCCAATCCTGCCACAATTAATCGATCAAATGACAGGTGATTGGGGCTGCTGATGCAAACAAATTCGCCTAAATTCTTTTTAAAACGATTGTGGTATTGTATGGTTTTAGCGATAATCCCTTGACTTTGCTGGTCAAATTTTTGAACATGGCTGCCAAAATTACCTTCTTCAAATACTCCAACAACCACTGTCCCAGCAGTTGCACTTGAAGATTTTACAAAATTAACCTTCATTTTCCCCTCATATAAATTATTTGGTGGTTATAAAAATAAGTAGTAAAAATTTTATGTACCAGCATAGACATGTTTTTTAATCAAACAAGTGTAATAAAAACATGAAAATAAGTAGGAATTTATTTATCAGTGACGAAAAAAATGATAGATTTAAAAGGAATCATTTTAGTATCGCCCATTAATAACCGTAATAGTCATGGTTATTGACAGCTAATGAGCTTCCATAATTGGATGGTTCGAACGTGCTCTAAAGCTACATTATTTATTTCGAAGGGAAGAAGTATCGTGCTACATGTCCGATTTGTTTTTCTGGTAACGATTTATACATTTGCAAATTTGATTTGCAGTCCGTTTACCTATGCTCAGACTGGCTTAAGTATTGTGGCGACTGTAAATGACGACATTGTTACAGAATTAGATTTGCAACAGCGTATATCTTTGGTTTTATTATCTTCAAGATTAGAAAATACGGCGCAAGTCAGACATGACATTGCTCCACAAGTGTTACGGTTATTAATCGATGACCGCTTGAAACTGCAAGAAGCCAGAAGGAACAATATTACGGTCAGTGATAGAGAATTACAATCACAACTAGAAAATATTGCCGGACAAAACAATTTAACAATCAAGCAATTTTCTGAAGTTCTCGCACAGAACGGGATTTATATACAATCTTTAGCAGAAAACTTTAGGGCAGAGATTGCCTGGTCAAAACTTATTTCCATGAAATTACGATCCTCTATAACAATTGGGCAATCGGATATTGAAAGAAGTTATGAAAATCTTCAAAAAAATGCTGGTAAAACACAATATCATTTATACGAAATTTTCCTTATCGCTGACAATCCCAAACAACTGGACGAAGTCCGGCAATCAGCTGAATTATTAAGTAGACAGGCAAGGACAGGGGCGAATTTCTTATTATTGGCTAAAGATTTTTCTCAAGCAGCAAGTGCCGCAAATAGCGGAGAGGTAGGATGGATTTTTGCTGACCAATTAGATGAAAACCTTCGGAAAGTTTTAGTAACGCTTAAAGCGGGCGAAGCTTCCCAACCAATCCGCACAGGTTATGGTTATTATATTATTTTTGTTAGTGAGCAACGGCTTGCCCCAGGCCTCAATCCAAATGATATGGGCTTATCATTGGCCAGATTATATTTGCCTTTTTCAAGTAAAATGACTGCATCAGAACGTGATACAATCGTTGCAAAAGCAAAGAAAATAGCTTCCCAAGCTAATAATTGCGATCAATTTGTAAGATTAGCTGAGGAAACAAATACAGAGATTCCTTCGGCACTTCCTAAATTAGCCTTATCCGATTTACCGGCCAATTTCCAAAACGCTTTGAAGGGTTTAAACAATGAGGAAAAAACCCAGCCCATCGTAACTAATGAAGGGGTTATTATTTTGATGATTTGTCAAACATTTACGGCCTTGCAATACCAAAAAGAAAAAATAGCTCAACAATTAACCCTTGAACGATTAGAGCAGTCGGCCAGAAGCTATTTAAGGGATTTAAGGCGTTTTGCAGTGATAAATTATCGTCGTTAGAAAGTGATTTAGAAGGGTTAGCCTGACATAATTGCCATTATGTAAGGATTTTTTTTCTTTCATATATATTGTAATTGAAAGCTGCATGAAAAATAAAAAAAATAATGGTAGAACGGGTAGTGTGATATTTGCCAAACATAGTTTAGGGCAGCATTTTTTATTAGATAAAAACATTACGCGCAAAATTGTCAATCAAGTTTCAGGTTTACGTTTAAGCCATATAATTGAAATTGGTCCCGGCCACGGCACTTTGACGCGAGCACTATTAGAAGCGGGGGCCAAAGAAGTTTGGGCGATCGAAAAAGACCAACGGTTGATTGAGCCATTGCAGTTGCTGTCGAAGGAATTTAGCGGCAGGCTTCATGTTATCCATGAGGATGCTTTAAAAATTGACACACCATCGATTTGTCCCGAGCCCCGTCAAATTGTTGCCAATCTTCCTTATAATGTGGGAACAGAATTGTTCATCAGGTGGTTGCATCAATCCCATGCCTATCAATCCATGACATTAATGTTCCAAAAAGAGGTTGCTGACCGAATTATCGCCCAACCTTTTAGCAAGCAGTATGGTAGGTTAAGCGTAATCAGCCAGTTCCTGATGCATTCCAAAAAACTTTTTGATTTGCCGCCCTCTGCTTTTGTTCCGCCTCCAAAGGTTCATTCATCCGTTGTTCAATTAAAACCAAATCTTATAATCGAAAGAATTCCTTTATTGGAAAAGATTGAAAAAATTACGGCAGCAGGTTTTGGGAATCGCCGAAAAATGTTGCGTCAATCGTTGAAATCTTTAACACCCCATCTTGCAGAATGGCTCAAAAATTGTGATGTGCCCGAAACCGCTAGAGCTGAGGAACTAAGTATAGAAAAATTTTTTCTATTGGCGAAGAGCCTATCCTAGGATACTACTAAGCCTGTCATCTTTAAAGTAAGAGAATAAATTAATGTCGCATAGGATATTTTCACTTTCTTTGGTTTTGCTTACTGTCATTTTTATTTGCGGGGGGTATGGTGCCCAAGCACAAAGCGTCTATCAAGTGACTGATGTTCCTGTTGATGTCACTGCCAAGGACGCCGCTGTGGCTCGTCAGCAGGCTTTTAATAAAGCACAACGTAATGCTTTCGATATACTTATATCCCGGATGTCATTATCAGTAGAGGATACGGTTAATTTAGCCAATCTTTCATTTACAGAAATCACCACGTTAATTCAGGATTTTGAAGTCATTAACGAAAAATCTTCCTCAGTACGGTATATCGCTACCCTGTCTTTTCAGTTTAAAGCTGATGCTGTTAAAAAATTATTCCGGCAATATAACATTGATTTTGTAGAAACCGTTAGCGACAGAACATTGTTGCTGCCTGTTTTCTCCGAAGGTTTTAAAGAGATTCTTTTCGAGGAAAGCAATGTCTGGCTCAATACTTGGAAAACCGGTCTTCCTAAATTTAGTTTTTTGATGCCCATTTTACCGTTGGGAGACATTGAAGATATAGAATCTGTATCATTTATTGATAATAAGCTGCAGATTGAAGGTAATGCTTATCGTTTTTTAGCGGACAAATATCAAGTATCCAAAGTTATTTTAGTAAAGCTTTCTATGATTGATGAAAATTCTAGTAAAGTTGAAATAACAACTTTTGCTAAAGAAGGATTGGCTAATAGTGAGGAAATTATGCTTGATTTACCTTTCTCTTCTTATCAAGCACTTGTCAATGCAACCATCGCTCACCTTGATCAGCAATGGAAAATAGAACACGTGATTAATCATGATTCAGTTAATTCAGCAAAATTTTCTGTAACATTTGAAAGTTCGGCCACGTGGTATGAGATAAGACAAAAAATTAATAAAATTTCTTTAATAGAAAAATTGGATCTTATCAGAATCGGCACCCACCAAATTGACTTGGAAATTCAGTTTAATGGCTCCAATGATAAATTTATTCAAGCAATTCGGAATACGGGATTAGATATCAAAGAATTGGGAATATCTTCCTATCTTATAACTAAACCATAGTGAGAGTGATGTAATGGCTGCAGTATTAAAACTTGGTTGGCGGAATACTTTTTTTTGGGGTGCAGTGTTCCTTTTATTGGTTGGGATCATATTCTTATTATCTGATATTATCATGCCATTTTTTGCAGGCATTATATTGGCTTACCTTTTTAATCCCGCAAAAAAATATTTGGTTGGATGGAAATTAGGTAAGGGGTTCTCAGCTCTACTTATTATAGTTCTTTTCATTTGTTTTATTACAACTTTTATTTTTCTAATGCTCCCTGTTTTTATTGAACAATTTCAGGTTTTATCAACTAAAATTCCCGCTTATTTAGCCACTATAACAGGAGAGGGAAAATTTTTCTTTGATGCGATTAGACAAAATTTCAGTAATTTAGATAATTCCTCAGTCTATGGTTTTATCAACAAAGCATTGCAAAATTTATTTAGTGTCTTGAATATTTTATCATTAATTTTCATTACCCCCATTGTAACCTTTTATCTTTTAAGGGATTGGGAACCCATGATCAGCAAAATCAATAGTTGGTTGCCTGAACGGAATGCCCCCATTATCCGCCAGCAATTTCATGAAATTGATCTGATGTTAGCTGCTTATATTCGGGGCAAAGCAACCATCTGTCTTTTCTTAGCTATTTTTTATGGTGCAGGTCTTGCTATTTTGGGTTTGGATTACGGACTAAGTATAGGCATTATCGCCGGGTTTTTATCTTTAATTCCTTACTTTGGGTTGATTTTCGGCATATTTGTAAGCCTAGGATTGGCTTTGATCCAATTTGGCGACAGTCTTCCTATATTTTTAACCGCCGGATTATTTGTGGTGGGACAATTGTGTGATGATTATTGGTTAACACCAAAACTAATCGGTAATAAAACAGGTTTACATGCCTTATGGATCATCTTTGCTTTAATGGCTGGCGCTTCTTTATTTGGGTTTTTAGGAATCCTTTTAGCCATTCCAGTCGCGGTAATCATTCGGGTTTTTGGCCAGTACGCAATGAAAGCGTATCACTCAAGTATGTATTATAAAGGATATAGATTGGAATCAGAGTGATAAGTATCATTTGAATCTTTCATGACATATATTATGGGTATGCAGCAATTAATCTTAGATTTAAACTACTTATCTTCGTTTGCTAAAAAAGATTTTTATATCGGCAAACCGAATGAGTATGCCTATGCTTGGATCAATGCTTGGCCCAAATGGCCCAAATGGGGTTTAGTTATTTATGGAGAAAAGGGTTGCGGTAAAACGCATTTGGCTTATATATGGCAGAAATTAAGCAAGGCATTATTCTTAAACCCTGAATCTCTGCAAGAAAAATCTGCGTCATGGTATAGTTTTTTAGAAAAAACTCCTCAGGCAGTAGTTATTGATTTTCCAGAAAATTTTGATTTTTTTAAAACCCTCGAATATCAAAAAAATTTGCTGCATTTTATTAATTTTTTGAATGAAAATGGCTGCCAGTTGTTAATTTGTCATCGGCAAACCCCAATTAATTGGGCGGGAATAACTTTAAATGACCTTCAATCACGTTTACAAGCGATGGTGGTTATTCCAGTGCATCAACCAGATGATCAAATGTTTCGAGAAATATTGACTAAATTATCCCTAGAACGCGGGATTCCTTTGTCAGCCTATCATATCAATTATTTATTAAAACATTCAGAAAGAAGTTATCAGGCAGCACAGGATCTAATTAAATTTCTGGATCAGATAAGCCTTAGTCGTGGAAAGCCTATAACAATTAATCACCTGAAAAATATTATTAATCAAAATTAATCCCCGCTAAATAAAGACGTGCAATTACAATACATCTAAATAAAGTTATTTATAATAATGGCTCACTTCTTTTGAAGATTATAAACGATGTCAACATATCAATTTAGCAAAAATAATGGTTTAAATAAATCACCGGAAAGGTTTATTAACCGGGAACTTTCTTGGTTGGCCTTTAATGAGAGAGTGTTAGATGAAGCTTGGAACGAAGAACATCCACTGCTCGAAAGGGTTAATTTTTTATCTATTTCTGCTAATAACTTAGATGAGTTTTATATGGTTCGGGTCGCGGGTTTGAAAGGTCAGATAGCAGCAGGGGTAGGGTTAAGTCATGATGGCCGGACTCCCATTCAACAATTAGAAGCCATCCAGCTAAAAGCGGATAAATTGATCAAATGTCAGCAGGAATGTTGGAAAATACTATGTAATGAATTGAAAAAGAAAGAAATTTCAATTTTACATATTCAAGAAGTTCCAGATGAAGATAAAAAGTGGCTGAATAATTATTTTATGGATCAGATATTTCCTGTCCTTACACCAATGGCTATTGACCCCGCGCATCCCTTTCCTTTTATCCTAAATCGTGGTTTTTCGGCTGTTTTACAATTATTGAGAAGATCTGATAACCGAGAAATGAAAGCCCTTTTACCGCTACCTTCCCAACTGCCTCGATTTATCCCATTAACCGGAAAATCCGTCCGTTTCATTACGTTGGAAAGTTTAGTTAGCTTATATTTTGATAAGTTATTTCCTGGTTTTGAGGTGATTAATACCGGGTATTTCCGAATTATTAGAGATAGTGAAATTGAAATCTCGGAAAAAGCAGAAGACCTTGTCCGGTTATTTGAAACAGCACTTAAAAGGCGAAGACGGGGGAATGTTATCCGCTTAAAAATTAATGCGGCAATGCCAGCCGATTTATTAAAGTTTGTTTCACAAGCCTTACATGTGCCCGCCGAAAATATAATGGTGGAGGAGGGAATACTTGGCCTTGCAAATATTTCAAGTCTCATACACTTAGATCGGCCTGATTTGCGTTGGCATCCCTTAATTTCCCGGTATCCTGAAAGAGTCCGAGAAATGGGTGGTGATTGTTTTGCAGCTATCCGCCAGAAAGATATGATTATCCACCATCCTTATGAAAGTTTTGATGTAGTTGTTCATTTTATTAGGCAGGCTGCCAGTGATCCGGCGGTCATCTCCATTAAGCAAACGCTTTATAGAACGAGCCATGACTCGCCGATTGTCAAGGCTTTAATTGAAGCAGCAGAAGCAGGGAAATCTGTCACCGCCCTAGTTGAATTGAAAGCCAGGTTTGATGAAGAAGCCAATATTCGCTGGGCAAGAGATTTAGAGCGGGCAGGGGTACAGGTGATTTTTGGTTTCTTGGATTTAAAAACACATGCGAAACTTAGCATGGTCATCCGGAAAGAGAATGGCTTGCTACGTAGTTATGTACATTTTGGCACTGGAAACTATAACCCTGATACGGCTAGAACTTTTACAGATCTTTCTTTTTTTACGTGCGACCCCGCTTTATGTCGGGATGCTGCCAAACTTTTTAATTATATTACAGGATATGGCCATCCTGAAAAAATGGAAAAATTAATAATTGCACCCTTCTTCTTAAGGGATAAGTTATTAAACCTTATTGAAGACGAAATTAGCCATGTAAAAAATGGTCGGCCAGGACAAATATGGTTGAAAGTTAATGCAATTATTGACCCACCATTAATAGATGCGTTGTACCGGGCTTCTCAAGAGGGGGTAAAGATTGAATTGGTTGTCCGTGGTATTTGCGGCTTAAGGCCAGGAATACCGGGGTTTTCTGATAATATTTCGGTTAAAAGTGTTATTGGCAGATTTTTAGAGCATGGCAGAATTGCTTGTTTTGGTGCCGGGTATGGCTTGCCTTCTAAACAGGCCAAGGTTTTTATCTCATCAGCCGATTGGATGACAAGAAACATGGAACGGCGTATTGAAGCTTTCATTCCGATTGAAAATCCTACCGTTCATGAACAAGTACTAGATCAAATTATGATTGCCACCTTAAAAGATAATACTCAAAGCTGGCTTTTAAAATCCGATGGTCAATATGTTCGTGAAGAATCAGCAGATGATAAATTTAATGCCCATTCATTTTTTATGAAAAACCCTAGCCTTTCAGGACGGGGAACTGCCATTAAAAACTCCTCCCGCCCACCTGAATTATGGCGAGAACGAAAATAATCATGAACACCCCTAAACCAATACATATTTCTAGAGATCTTTTGGATCCAACCAAACCATTAGCGGTCATTGATATCGGTTCACATTCAATCAGGTTAATTGTTTTCCAGAATTTAAGTAGGATTCCTAAAATACTTGTCAGCAAAAAAGTTTTTTGTGAATTAGGCAAAGATTTACAAAAAACTGGTCAATTGAATGCAGAAAAACTGGAAGAAGCTTTTTATACCCTAAAGCATTATATCAAGATAGCTAAATCAATTCCTGTCCAACACATTCGTTTGCTGGCTACGGCGGCAATACGGGATGCCCAAAACGGAATGGTTTTTGTTACAGAAATGGAGCGAAAACTGAATATTTCCATCAAAATTTTAACCGGCGAAGAAGAGGCAAGAAATTCTTCCTTAGGCGTTTCAGCCGGTATTTTAACAACAAGTGGGATTATGGGAGATTTAGGGGGAGGCAGTTTGGAGTTAATGAATCTTCAGGTAGATTCGCCTGATAATATTACCCTGCCTCTTGGCCCTTTACGTTTAACCAATATCTCAGAAGCTGCTTCATATGAAGCTTGTAAAAGTTTTATTGAACAACAATTAAAGCAGGTGACCTGGATAAATAACAAAATATTTGGGCAAACATTTTATGCGGTCGGTGGATCTTGGCGGGTAATTGCCAAATTGCATATGCAGATAACAAAATATCCGTTGGAAATTGTCCATCAATATAAGGTCAATAGTAAAGAGGTGATGGAATTTTGTGAAAATCTTATCCAAAATCAAGAAATGATTGTAGCAAAATATCCTGTTCTTGAACATCGAATTAAAGGATTACCTTTTGCAACAATGGTTTTACAAGGGATTATCCGAAATTTAAAGCCAGCTGAAATTGAATTTTCGGCCAGCGGTTTAAGGGAAGGTTATTTTTACAGTTTATTACCTCAGGAAGAAATCCAAAAAGATCCTCTCCTATTTTTTGCTGGAACAATCAACGATATTTCTCGCTACCAGCAAGGCCAGGCAGTGTACAAATGGTGTAAATTTTTTTTTAATGACTTACCTAAGAATTTTCAACGCCTTTTACAAGCTGCTTGTTATTTAAGTGATTGGGGTTGGAATGACCATCAAGGTTACCCAGAAGAAAATCGATTTAACCGCATTTTGTATATGCCAACAATTGGGTTAACGCATATTGAAAGAATTGCCTTAGCTTATATAGACAGATATCGCTATGTAGAACACACAAAATGTTCAAAAAAAGAGAAGAAACTGTTCAATTTGCTCCCTAAAGACTTAAGGAAATTCTGTAATCAAGCTGGCTTAATAATTGATCTATCATATAAAGCAACAGCTGGAATCCCAGAGAAACTTAATAAAACTGAATTAAAAAAGATCGGTAAAGAGGTCATATTATTATTACCAGAGCAATTACCATTAGAATTAAAATTTAAGCTTCAACAATCCCTTAATTTAGTGGCAAAAAAACTGTCTTTAACCGCAAAAATTAAAGAAATAAATTAGATTTTCTATTAAATTTTTGCTGCACACGATAGTTGCAACTATCTAATAATTTATATAGAACTTAGTTAATGTAATATTTTAATCAATTGAAAGATATGACTATGACGGCCATTCGGGCAATAAAGGCTAGACAAATTTTTGATAGCCGTGGCAATCCAACGGTAGAAGCTGAGGTTTTTTTAGAAAGTGGTCTTTCAGGGATAGCTTCTGTCCCTTCAGGTGCGTCAACAGGCCAGCATGAAGCAGTTGAAAAAAGGGATAAAACCAAAGCATTCGGTGGAAAAAGTGTTTTTCAGGCAATTGACTCCATTAAAGGGGAAATATTCGATGTTGTTTCTGGCATAGAAGCCCAAGAACAGTCACTGGTTGACCAGCAGATGATCCAACTAGATGGTACAGCGAATAAATCAAGGTTAGGGGCTAATGCGATCTTAGCAGTCAGCCTGGCAACCGCAAAAGCAGCCGCAGCAGAACTTAAGCTTCCCCTCTATAGGTATTTGGGTGGTATCAATGCGTGTGTGCTGCCGATCCCTTTTATCAATATTATTAACGGTGGTGCCCATGCCGATAATAAACTCGATTTTCAGGAATTTATGATTGTTCCTGTCGGTGCCAATTCCTTCCATCAAGCCCTACAAATGGCCAATGAAACTTTTCACCACTTAAAAGAATTATTGCGTCAAAAATCTTTTTCGACAATGGTGGGGGATGAAGGAGGGTTTGCCCCTCTGATATCTGATCCTAAACAAATCTTAAATTTGATAACCCAAGCGATTGAAAAATCTGGATATAAAGCAGGAACGGAAATGGGTTTGGCCTTAGATATTGCAGCCAGTGAATTTTTTAAAGATAACAAATATCATTTGACTGGGTTTAAAAAAGTTTTGGATGCAAACGGGTTGGTGCAGTTATATAAAGATTTAAGCCAAGAATTTCCGATCATTTCCATCGAGGATGGGATGGCAGAAGATGATTGGAACGGCTGGGACCTTTTAACGAAAACCTTGGGAAATCGCATGCAGCTTGTTGGTGATGATTTATTTGTGACCAATACTGCTAGGTTAATTAGAGGCATTGAAAAAGATATTGCGAATGCCATTTTAGTAAAGCCTAATCAGATTGGCACCTTAACAGAAACTTTATCGGTTATTAGGTTAGCTCAAAAATCTTCGTATAAAACCATCATTTCCCATCGTTCCGGAGAAACTGAAGATACGACTATTGCAGATTTAGCAGTAGCTGTTAATGCCGGACAAATTAAAACGGGTTCTATGTCTAGAACAGATCGTTTGGCGAAATATAACCAATTGTTACGGATTGAAGAACAATTGGGTAAAGCCGCTGTATTTGCAGGCAAAAAATCCCTTTTCTTTCCCTTGCCGACAGGATATTCTGATACGTAAGTAATTGTATTAGTCACCAGCATCTTGAGCAATTTAGGATATAAGTGATGCAAGTAAGGATTTTGTCTAATTTTACCTCACGGAAATTAACCCGCCATATTATTGGTGCAGGCTTAGTGGTATACCTTCTTTACCACGCTTTCGAAGGGGAGAGAGGCTTATATCGTTGGTTTATGCTGAAACAAGAGGTTAGGGAGACAAACAGTTTAGCCCATCAAATTGCTTCAGAAAAAAATATTCTACAGAATCGCGTTACACGTTTAAGCCCTGAAACTCTTGATTTAGATTTACTAGAAGAACAAGTAAGAATTATTTTAAATTTTGCTGCAGCGGATGAAATCGTCGTTATTAACCCATCAAATCCCTAGCAAAACCGTTTAAAAAAATGTTGAACCTGTTAATTAAATCTTTAAAAAATTTTAACCCAAAGGTTTAAAGATTGTGAATAAGAAAAACCAGCCTACACCTACCGGACTATCTAAGGAAACTAAATATTCTGCAGATAATTTATCAAAATATTATAAATCGATGCTACTTATCCGCCGTTTTGAAGAAAAAGCTGCCCAATTATATGGAATGGGATTAATTGGCGGTTTTTGCCATCTATATATCGGCCAGGAAGCGGTAGTTGTAGGCATGCAATCCGTGCTTAATGCGTCTGATACGATTATCACCAGTTATCGTGACCATGGGCATATGTTGGCGTGCGGGATGGATCCTGCAGGTGTGATGGCCGAACTAACTGGAAGAAGTGGTGGTTATTCTAAGGGTAAGGGCGGATCTATGCACATGTTTAGCAGGGAGAAGAATTTTTTTGGTGGGCATGGAATTGTCGGGGCACAGGTGCCACTAGGCACAGGTTTGGCATTTGCGCATCAATATTTGAAAGATGGCAATGTTTGTATCACTTATTTAGGCGATGGGGCAGTCAATCAAGGGCAGGTATATGAAAGTTTTAACATGGCTGCTTTATGGAAATTACCGGTTATCTACGTTATAGAAAATAATAAGTATGGCATGGGAACAAGTGTTACCAGGGCTTCTGCTTCTCCCGAACAATTATATTTGCGCGGCCAAGCTTATGGCATTCCGGGCCAACAGGTGGATGGAATGGATATATTTGCCGTTCGGCAAGCCGCCAATGCTGCGGTCGACAGGGCAAGAAAAGGTGATGGCCCAACTATTATTGAAATGCGAACATATCGATATCGCGGTCATTCTATGTCCGATCCGGCAAAATATCGGACAAAAGAAGAGGTTAATAAAATGAAGGATGAATTTGATCCTATCGACAAACTTTTAGCTAAAATGAAACAAGAATTTTCTTTCTCTGAACAACAAGTTGAACAAATAGAGGCTGAAATTAAGCAAGTTGTTTTGAAGGCTGCAGAATTTGCGCAAGCCAGTCCAGAGCCCGATGCGAAAGAGCTTTATACCGATATCTTAATTGATAAATAGGGTCTTAAGAGATACAACTATTATCTAGATTAATTTTAGAGGATCAGATGCCTACAGAAATTCTAATGCCGCTCCTTTCCCCAACCATGACAGAAGGCAAAATTGTCAAATGGCTAAAAAAAGAAGGGGATCAGGTAAAAGCAGGCGATATATTAGCGGAAGTTGAAACTGATAAGGCAACCATGGAAATTGAGGCGGTTGAGGCGGGCATTATTTCTAAAATTCTTGTACCTGCCAACTCGCCCAATGTCCCTATTAATATGCCGATTGCCCAATTAACGAGTTCGCTAATGAAAGTTACCTCTGTTGTTTCGATCCCCCCACAGGTACAAAGATCTAACCCTCAGGAATCAGTTCCCCTTGTTAAGATACCTAACACCAACTCCTTGTTAACTAAAGTACGAAAATTAACCGTTCGGGAAGCATTGCGGGATGCGATGGCTGAAGAGATGCGCCTTAATCCTAAGGTATTTTTAATGGGGGAAGAAGTTGCCGAATATCAAGGGGCTTATAAAGTTAGCCAAGGATTACTGGAAGAATTTGGCCCTAAGCGCATAATCGATACCCCCATCACGGAACAAGGTTTTGCGGGTATTGCAGTTGGGGCAGCTTTTTATGGATTAAGACCAATTGTTGAATTCATGACCTTTAATTTTGCCATGCAAGCCATTGATCAAATCATTAACTCTGCAGCAAAAACACTCTATATGTCTGGCGGTCAAATGGGATGCCCAATTGTATTTAGGGGGCCAAACGGAGTTGCTAGCCGCGTTGCCGCCCAACATTCGCAATGTTATGCCAGTTGGTATGCCCATTGTCCAGGTTTAAAGGTTGTTGCACCTTGGTCAGCTACGGATGCAAAAGGCTTGTTAAAGGCTGCCATCCGGGATCCTAATCCTGTAATATTTTTAGAACATGAATTGATGTATGGCCAAAGTTTTGACATTCCTGATAGTGAAGATTTTATTATTCCGATTGGCAAAGCTGAAATTGTCAGGGAAGGAAAAGACGTAACTCTTGTTAGTTTTTCCCGGCCTGTAAGTTTAGCATTGCAGGCAGCGGAAGAATTATCCTAAAAAGGGGATACAGGCTGAAGTCATAAATTTAAGGACGATCCGTCCCTTAGATACGCAAACAATTATTAATTCAGTTAAAAAAACCAACCGTATCGTAACCATTGAAGAAGGTTGGGCTTTTGCAGGGGTTGGATCGGAAATTTCAGCTATTTTAATGGAACAAGCATTTGACTGGCTAGATGCGCCCGTTATGCGTGTAACGGCTGAAGATGTGCCTTTACCCTATGCTGCCAATTTAGAGAAATTAGCCCTGCCATCTTTAGAAAAAGTGTTGGCGGCTGTTCATCAAGTAACATATAGATAATTGTTTAGATTTTAAGGAAAAATAATCATGCCAACTCCTGTTTTAATGCCAGCTTTATCACCAACCATGACAGAAGGAAATCTGGTAAAGTGGAATAAAAAAGAGGGCGATCGAGTTAAGCCCGGGGAAGTTATTGCAGAAATTGAAACAGATAAAGCAACAATGGAAGTGGAATCGGCAGACTCTGGGGTATTAGGCAAAATCCTTGTACCTGCTGGTACCAATGCCGTTAAGGTAAATACCCCAATCGCTATCTTATTAGCTGAAGGTGAAAAATTAGAAAACTTACCTAGTGCGGCAGCTGCCGCTTCTAGGGTGTCACCGCCCCAATCTTTAGTCACTGCATCATCACAATCGGAAAATACGAGTAAGTCAGATCCTGTTTTGAAGCAACAACAAGTCATTACAAAATCTAATACTGCTTCTTCCTCGTCAATATCCTCACCCTCGGAAAAAGTTACAGCCAGCCCACTTGCCAAGAAAATGGCAGAAATATCTGGTTTGGATTTAAATAATATACAAGGAACGGGTCCTAACGGTCGTATTGTTAAAATTGATATCGAAAAGAACCTAAATAAAACACCGGCTGTCAATAATTTGTTATCTCCTGTGTCCCAAGCATCTATATATTCTCCGTCCTCCAATGCTTTTGTTAAAGAATGGTTCCCCACTTATAAAGAACTGCCTTTAAGCAATATGCGTAAAACTATTGCCAAAAGGCTCGTTGAGTCAAAAAGGGAAGCGCCACATTTCTATTTAACCATAGAGTGTGAATTAGATAGCCTGATTAAGCTTCGGCAAGATTTAAATAATAGGTTGGATAAAGATAAATTATCCCTTAATGATTTTATTATCAAAGCTGCCGCTATCGCCTTAAAGCTTGTTCCGGCTGCCAATGTTGCTTGGGCTGAAAGTTACCTTCGTTCCTACGACCATGTCGATATCTCGGTGGCAATTGCAATACCGGGCGCGTTGATCTTTCCTATTATCAGGCGAGCTGATCAAAAACCCCTTTTATCTATTTCAAAAGAAATGAAAGATCTGGCTCAGCGCGCGAAAGATAACAAATTAAAACCAGAAGAATATCAGGGCGGAACTTTTTCTATTTCAAATTTAGGGATGTATGGGATTAAAAACTTTGCTGCTGTTGTAAATCCCCCACAAGCTGCCATTCTTGCAATTGGTGCGGGTGAGCAACGAGCAGTTGTCAAAGAGGGGGCAATTGCCATTGCCAATATGATGACTTGTACTCTTTCATTAGACCACCGCGCGGTTGATGGAGTGATTGGCTCAGAACTGCTGAATGCCTTCAAAAAGACTATCCAAGATCCATTATCAATCCTCCTTTAAAAGCAATAAGTGGTATTATGACAAATTCACAGATGTTTGATTTAGCAATTATCGGAGGCGGGCCTGGTGGGTATGTTGCAGCCATTCGCGCCGCTCAATTAGGGTTGAAGGTGGCATTAATAGAAAAAGAACATTTAGGCGGCATTTGCCTAAATTGGGGTTGTATTCCCACCAAAGCATTGCTTCGTAGTGCGGAGGTTTATCAATCCATACTACATGCGAAAGATTATGGGTTAACGGTAAAAGAAGTTGCGTTTGATTTGAAATCGTTGGTGGACAGAAGTCGCAAAATTGCTGCTCAACTTTCAAGCGGTGTTAAACACTTATTAAAGAAGAATAACGTCGCAGTTTTTGATGGAAGAGGGAAGATAACTGCGGCAGGAAAAATATCTGTGGTTTCCGCAACGACTACAACTAACATCGAAGCCTCCCATATCATCATTGCTACGGGAGCGCGTGCAAAAACGTTGCCCCACTTGCAACCCGACGGCAAATTGGTTTGGACTTATAAAGAAGCTATGATCCCAACCGCATTGCCTAAATCATTAATGGTTATCGGTAGCGGTGCCATCGGGATTGAATTTGCCAGTTTTTACAATGCTTTGGGTTGCCAAGTCAGCGTTATTGAAATGCAAAATAAAATTTTACCGGTGGAAGATGATGAAATTTCAGCCGCGGCACAAAAGATATTTGAAAAGAAGGGTATCAAATTTTATACCAATAGTACTGTTACCAAAATAGATAAAACTGGTAATGCTGTTTCTGCAACAGTAAAGACTTCCCAAAATGAAATAAAATTAACTGCTGATAGAATTATTGTGGCCATAGGCATTACGGCCAATACAGAAGATTTGGGTTTGGAACAATTATCGGTTGAATTAACCAAAGGCCACATTAAAACAGATGAATGGGGCAAAACCAATGTAAAGGGAATTTATGCTATCGGCGATGTAGCAGGAGCGCCTTGGTTGGCGCATAAAGCAAGTCATGAAGGTGTGGTTTGCGTAGAAAAGATCGCTGGCCTTAAATCTGCACATCCTATCAACTTATCTAATATTCCTGCTTGTACATATTCAATGCCACAAATTGCCAGTGTCGGGCTAACCGAGCAGGCACTAAAAGCAGCTGGCCGAGCAATCAAGGTAGGCAAATTTCCCTTTATAGGCAATGGAAAAGCCATTGCATTGGGTGAAGTTGATGGTTTTATTAAAACAATTTTTGACGCCCAAACAGGGGAATTATTGGGTGCCCATATGATTGGGGCCGAGGTGACAGAACTGATCCAAGGATATACCATTGCCAAAACTTTAGAAACAACTGAGCAGGAATTGATTAGTACCATTTTTGCCCATCCGACATTGTCTGAAATGATGCATGAATCTGTATTAAATGCTTATAATCAAACAATCCATTTTTAATGTTAAATGTTAAGATTGAGGGCATGGTTTGCATATGGCCAATGAGCTAACAAAAATACGCCACCCGGAAAAAATAGGGCTTGCCGATCATCTTTCGCCTCGGAAGCCAGATTGGTTGAGGGTCAAGGCACCCACGTCACCGGAATATCATGAAACACGCCAGTTAATGCGTGGACTTAAGTTAAATACAGTTTGTGAGGAGGCCGCTTGCCCTAATATTGGGGAATGTTGGAAAAAAAAGCATGCAACTTTTATGATCCTAGGCAGTGTGTGTACAAGGGCTTGCGCTTTTTGCAATGTTGCCACCGGCAAGCCTGACTTATTGGATCCGCATGAGCCAGAAAAAATAGCGGAAGCCATCTCGAAATTGACATTAAGCCATGTGGTCATCACATCGGTTGACCGGGATGATCTTGAAGATGGCGGTGCCAAACATTTTGCTGAAGTGATCAGAGCAATTCGAAAAACGTCCCCACAAACAACCATTGAAGTTCTAACACCTGATTTTCTTCGAAAAGAAAAGGCCATAGAAATTGTCGTAAAAGCAAAACCTGATGTATATAATCATAATTTGGAAACTGTGCCAAGGCTTTACACAACAATTAGACCGGGTGCACGCTATTTTCATTCCCTACAACTCTTATCGCAGGTCAAAAAGCTTGACCCCACCATTTTTACGAAATCGGGGTTGATGGTAGGATTAGGGGAAGAACGACAAGAAATGCTGCAAGTGATGGATGATTTGCGGGTGGCGAATGTCGATTTTTTAACTATTGGCCAATATATGCAGCCGACTTTAAAACATGCAGCTGTTGCTAAATTTGTAACCCCAGAGGAATTTAAGTCTTATGAGGAAGCCGCTTACGGAAAAGGGTTTTTATTGGTTTCATCTTCACCATTGACACGCTCATCTTATCATGCGGATAAAGATTTTTTGAAATTGCGTACAGCAAGGTTGGAAAAGATTGCATCTAAAATGTCCGATTTACAAACTGTTTCTTAGTAAATCGAGCATAACAATGGGATGCAGGTGATGCCCTCTCATCAAGAATATAAATATTTGCCTTACACTCCCCAGCAACTGTTTGAATTGGTTGCTGATGTTGAGAAATACCCAGAATTTTTACCCTGGTGTTTGGCTTGTAAAATCATGAAACAAACCCCAAACTTTATCGAAGCCAACATGATTGTGGGCTTCAAAATGGTCAAGGAACGGTTCATGACACGCGTTTACTTAAAACGTGAAGAATTTATTATTGATATAGAGTATCTCCATGGGCCATTTGAATATTTAGAAAATAGGTGGCGTTTTATTGCTAAAGAGAATGGTGGCTGTAATTTAGATTTTACCATTCGTTATCAATTTCGTTCCAGCCTATTGCAAACTTTGTCTGCCATTTTCTTTGCGGAAGCTATGCGTAAATTGACCAACGCATTTGAGAAGCGAGCGTACCAATTATATCACATCAGAAACACCTAAAATAATTTTATTGGCCCAATTTTATTAGCCGGGGAATTTATCCATGACCAGCAATATTCTAGAAATTTCAGAATTATTAGTTTCCCGTCTGTGTCATGATATCATCAGTCCGGTTTCTGCAATTGCAAACGGCTTGGAACTGCTGGAGGGTGATGACGGTAAAAATACTGAAATGCTTGACCAAATTATTCCTTTAGCCAAAGAAGGCAGCATGCGAGCATTGGCTTTATTACAGTATTTCCGTTTATCGCTAGGAACGGGATACCGCGACAAACATATTCCCCTACAAGAAATTAAAAATACAGCCAATCAATATTTTGCAGGAACAAAAATCCAAATTATATGGCCGGAGAAATTAGTATTGCTGGAAACAAAATTGTTTGTATCACGCTTACTCTTACTAACCTTAATAAATCTACCCGATGCAATGCCTAGAGGGGGGGTGATTAAAATTAGCGAAAGCAAATCAACCCTGATTTGCGAGTTACAGGCAGGTGATATCCGTTGGACAGAAGATTTAGATAGGTTCTTTGCTAAATTTGATGCCCCAGACCCATTGACAACGAAAAAAGTTTTATGGGCTTTACTTGCGGTTTATACGCGTCATTTTCCTATAAATGCTAAAGTTAATAAGCTGCCTAGCCTGGTGCAATTAACGTACCAATTGACAACCTAACATTTGAAAATCTGATAGTAAAAAATCATTTATTCTTGCGTGAAGGTCATGTACATTAGCTACAATAAATATATAATCAAAAAATTAGTAGAATTTCACAAAATAATTCCCTGATCTTATAAGGAATATGTTATGCGCGTATTGATTGTTGAAGATGATACTTCAACTGCTAAAAGTATCAAATTAATACTTGAAGCTGAAAAGTTCGTTGTTGATACCACTGATACTGGGGAAGATGGCTTGGATCTTGGAAAATTGTATGATTATGATATTATTATCCTGGACTTGAAACTGCCCGACATGGATGGGTATGAAGTGCTTAAAAAATTAAGAAGCGCCAAAATAAAAACGCCGGTGTTAATTTTATCTGGAGAAACCCAATTAGATAATAAAATTAAAGGGCTAGGGTTCGGCGCTGATGATTATTTAACGAAGCCTTTTAACGCAAAAGAATTGATTGCACGTATTCAAGCAATTGTTAGGCGCTCACAGGGGCATTCGCATTCCGTCATCAAAGTTGGGAAGATGACCGTTGACTTGCAAGAAAGAAAGGTAGAAATCGCTGGCAAGAAAATTTCTTTAACAAATAAGGAATACAGCCTTTTGGAATTGCTATCGATTAGAAGGGGAAACACTATCACCAAAGAAGTAATATTAAATCACCTGTATAATGGGATGGATGAACCAGAGGGCAAAATAGTTGACGTGTTTGTTTGCAAACTTCGGAAAAAACTGAGCAAAGCAAGTGGCGAAGAATATATCGATACTGTATGGGGCAGGGGATATTCTTTAAAGGAACCGCTTTTAGCAACAGCCGCAAAAAATTAACCCGCAATATATTCATCTTTAAAAAATGTGACAGAAAATTTTGATCTTACAAATGTAACTAATGCCTGTCTTGCTGAAGATAAAGCCATTGCGGCTGGCGAAAGCCGTGAAACACTTATCTTAAAAGCTGCTTATAAAGCTGCCGAAACAATCAATGATATATATTGCTCTGGCCACGCAGTTGTTTTATGCGGACCGGGGAATAATGGCAAAGACGGATTATATACTGCTTTTTTTCTCCAATTATCTGGCTGGAAAATTTCGGTAATATCTGTGTATTGGGCGGAACAGCAGCATGACGATAATTTTCTTTTATCAAAAAAATTATTAATTCATCACACACCCTTTGCGCGCATGCCCATAGACGGAAATCTTTTCAAAGATCGTCCAATTATTGTTGATGCAATTTTTGGTATTGGCTTAAATAAAACGGTTAGCGATGATCTTATGCAATTTATGGAAAAAATCGAGAAAACGAATTTACCCATAATTTCCATCGATATGCCTACTGGCGTTCATGCTGATAATGGTGAGATTATGGGAAAGGCTTTTAAAGCAGCTCACACCATCACTTTTACGAAGGCTAAAATTGGCCAATTTCTCTTACCAGGTAGAAATTACATGGGCCAACTGACAACCATTGATATTGGGATTGGTAAATATTGGGATAATTCTTTAAATCTTTTTTTGAATGATCCAAGTATCTGGAAAGGACTCATTCCTTTTACACGACCGGAACAACATAAATATCACCACGGCACAGCCTTTATTATTGCTGGTCCAATGACTGGGGCGGCAAAATTAGCAGCAAGGGCCGCTATGCGATCTGGAGCAGGCATTTTAAAAATTATTTGTACTCCTGAAAAGAAACTGGTTTATGAAATTGATGATCCAGAAAATATCATTCTTGAAATAAAATCTCATCAAAACATCCATGAAATAATAGCCGCCAATCAAAATTTATGCGGGCAGTCCTTATTAATTGGTTCTGGATTTAATAGTAATATAACTAATCAACAATTAGTGTTAGATTCTCTTAATTGCCAAATTCCTATCGTGATTGATGGCGGCGGGATTAGCTGTTTTGCAGAAAACCCAGCACTTTTATTAAAGAATCTAGCGAAAAACGCCGTTTTAACCCCCCATGAAGGGGAGTTTCGGAAATTATTTCCTCATTTGACAGGCGATAAGTTATTGAAAACAAAAAAAGCAGCCCAAGAAAGCCAAGCTATCATTGTACATAAAGGGGCTGATACCGTAATTGCTGAGCCGGGTGGACGAACAATCGTTCACCCTCTCTCACCACCAAATTTGGCAACGGCTGGTACAGGAGACGTGTTAGCTGGAATTATTACGGGTCTAATGGCACAACAAGTACCAAATTTTGAAGCTGCTTGTATAGGTGTGTGGCTGCAAACAAACTGTGCGGAAAGATTTGGTGTAGGGCTTATAGCGTCTGACATTATCAAGGAGATACCTAGGTCACTGGGTATTTTACAGTCCTTGTTAAAAAATTGATTGCTATCTTGACGGATATATTTAAGATGTCACCTCCGTAACATAAGGTTTTCATGGAGCGGGTGTGGCGGAACTGGTAGACGCGCCAGACTTAGGATCTGGTGACGCAAGTCGTAGGGGTTCGAGTCCCTTCACCCGCACCACCAAATGAGAGGCTTATTTTTTACATCAGCTTATAAAAGAATTATTTTTAAGAATTTGGGTGGCTTATAATGATTGTCAACGAAACTTTATCATCTGGCTTAAAACGACAATTTAAGATCAAGATTCCACGTTCTGTGATTGAAGAAAGAACAGAAAAAAAACTTTCGGAGCTTAGCAACACGGTTAAAATATCTGGTTTTAGGCCAGGTAAGGTGCCTGTAGGAGTTGTTAAGCAACGTTTCAGTGCTAGCGTTGCTAATGAGATAGTTAGCCAGACAGTCAGTGAAAGCGCTAATAAAGTTGTTGATGAACGCACCTTGAAGTTGGCTTTCCAGCCTAAATTTGAAAATGTTTCTTTTAAAGATGGCCAGGATTTAGAGTTTGAGATGAACTTGGAATTACTTCCAGAAATCAAATCCCCAGATTTCAAAAAATTGTCAGCTGAAAAATTAGTTGCTGACGTTCCTGAAGAAACAATATCAAAGGAATTAGAAGGTTTGGCAGAACGTCGGCGTGAAACATATACCGTCACGGACGGAAGCGTTGCGGAAGAGGGTGATATTTTATCCGTTGATTTTGTGGGTACTATTGACGGTAAAGAATTTACAGGAGGTTCTGCAAAAAAGTTTTCAGTGCAGTTAGGCACAAAACAGGTTTTGCCAGAGTTTGAACAGCATCTATTAGGGGTAAAGCCGGGAGAAGAAAGAACCTTCTCGGTTACTTTTCCAGAGAATTATCCCAGCCGTGAATTGATAGGCAAACAAGCCTTCTTTACCGTCACAACGAATGAACTGCGTCGCCTCAAGGAAGTACCAGCGATTGATGAAGCTTTTGCAAAAAAATTGGGCGTAAATAATTTAGATGATTTGAAGAAAAACGTTCGCCAACAAATTCAATCTTCTTTAGATCGTTTATCGTGGCTCAAATTAAAACGCCAGATTCTCGATGAATTAGACAAAATGAATAAATTTGAATTGCCTCCCACGATGGTTCAGATGGAATTTAATTCAATTTGGCAGGAAATTCAGGCCAGAAAACAATCTGGTTCCATCGATCCAGAAGATGCCAAGAAAAGTGAGCAGGAATTGCAAAAAGAATATCAAGCGATTGCCGAGCGCCGCGTAAAGCTTGGCTTGCTTTTATCCGAAATTGGACGTTTAAATAATATCCAAATTACAAATGATGATTTAAGCAAGGCTGTTATGAATGAAGCCATGCGGTTCCCAGGTCAGGAGAAGCAAGTAATTGAGCATTACCAAAAAAATTCTCAAGCGGTAGCTCAACTTAGGGCACCTATTTTTGAAGACAAGGTAGTTCGTTTCATTGCAGATCATATTAAGTTAAATCAGCGCCAGGTATCGGTGGAAGAACTTCAAAAGGAAACAGCATAGAAGTAATTACCTTGGTAACTATTTATTATTCGAATAAAGGCGTGTGACTATGCAAGATAAAGATCCCGTTGAAACCTATATGAACTTTCTAGTGCCAATGGTCGTTGAACAAACCAGTCGTGGGGAAAGGGCGTATGATATTTATTCCAGGTTGCTGAAGGAAAGGATCATTTTTTTAGTAGGCCCTGTGAATGATACAACTTCAAGTTTAATTTGTGCACAGTTACTTTTTTTAGAATCAGAAAACCCCAACCGGGATATTTTCATTTACATTAATTCGCCGGGTGGTGTTGTAACCTCGGGTTTAGCAATTTATGATACCATGCAGTACGTGCGGCCGGAAATTAATACCGTTTGTATAGGGTTAGCGGCTTCTATGGGATCATTGTTGTTGACGGCAGGCGCCAAGGGTAAACGTTTCTCAACCCCTAATGCCAAGATCATGATTCATCAACCATCAGGTGGTGTGCAAGGCCAAGCTTCCGACATTGAAATTCACGCGAAGGAAATTTTGTTAACCCGCAAACGTCTAAATGAATTATATGTGAAACATACGGGACAAAATTTGTCCTTTGTGGAATCTGCTATGGAACGCGATCGTTTCCTAAGTGCGAGTGAAGCGCAACATTTCGGGTTAATCGATGCCGTATTTGACAAACGTCCTGCGACTCCTACGGCAGACGCCAAAAAATAGCTTTTTCTTATAAAAAATTTGCTGTTTAAGCATCAAATCTAAATTTTTCGTATTTTTTTTTAAAAAAATAATATTACTACATTTATACCCTAAATACTTGATAAAATAGCTTTTATTTTAATTGCTAAAGTAAAAATTATTTTAGTTTAAGATTTTGGTTGTGTCTTTTCCATACTTTGGTAGTTGTGTGAGCAGGTTGGTAGTTTCTAATTTTTCTGTTTTGTTTCACAACTGATAATAGAGGAAAAGCCATGACCCCATTCGATCAACTGAACAATCAAAACCAAGACCACCCGAGCGCTGAAGAAAAAATTCACAATCCCACCCAAAACCCTAATATTTATAATGTCATTAATACACAATTAAGTCGCCGTGGCCTTTTAAAAGGCTTAGCTATAGGGGGCTTTTTGGGAACCATTGGATCTTCAATGGCCAGTAAATTTTCTTTGGCATCTTCTCCAACAGGTCAATCAACTTTCACTTTTGCTCCCGTTAGCCATGGCATCGATGATACGCATCATGTAGCCGAAGGATATAATGCGGATATTCTAATCCGTTGGGGTGATGCCATGTTTACCAATGCTGCCGATCTGAAAATTGATAGCCAAACTGCAGCAAGTCAACAAAAGCAATTCGGATATAATTGTGATTTTATTGGTTATTTACCCCTACCTTTAAATTCCAATAATTCTGATCATGGGGTGTTATTTGTTAATCACGAATATACCAATACAGAATTGATGTTTCCTAACTTAACTCCTAAAAACAAAATCGAACTCGTTTCTAAGGAACAATCAGAAACAGAGATGGAAGGTCATGGTGCTTCAATTGTTGAAGTTAAAAAAGTTAGTGGTAAATGGCAGTTTATCAAGGATTCAACATATAATCGCAGATTAACGATTACTAATACCGCTATGCGTATTGCAGGCCCTGCGGCAGGGCATGACAGGATGAAAACTGCTGCCGATCCCAAAGGGTTAGAGATATTTGGTACATTAGCAAATTGTGCGGGAGGTGTTACCCCTTGGGGCACCGTTTTGACTGGCGAAGAAAATTTTCACGGCTATTTTGGCGGTGATATTAACAAAACCCAGGAGAAAGATGCCTATAAACGTTATGGCTTAGGTGGTTTTACCTATAATGCTTTTTTCAAATATTCCGATCGCTTTCATGTTGAAAAAACCCCTAATGAACCCAATCGTTTTGGTTGGATTGTCGAAGTTGATCCCTATGACCCAACCTCAACACCCGTAAAACAGACAGCCCTTGGCCGCTTTAAACATGAAGGCGCCAATATTATTATCAATTATGACGGCCACGTTATTGCTTATATGGGTGATGATGAACGGTTTGAATATATTTATAAATTTGTTTCCGCCAACAAATTTATCCCCAACGATCGCAAAGCCAATATGCGTTTGTTAGAAACAGGGACTTTGTATGTTGCCCAATTTCTTGAAAATGGCCTCTTAGAATGGTTACCTTTGGTCTATGGCCAAGGAAAATTAACTAAAGAAAATGGTTTTAATAGCCAGGCAGATGTGGTTATTGAAGCACGCCGTGCAGCTGATATCCTTGGGGCTACACCTATGGATCGTCCCGAAGACATTGAACCTAATCCGGTGAATGGTAAAGTTTACGTGATGTTGACAAATAATTCAAAACGTACTGCAACAAATCTTGATGCTGCTAACCCGAATGTTGAGAACTTGGCGGGCCATATCATTGAAATGGTGCCACCATCTGTACCAGGTAAAACAACAAGATTAGATCATACTAAAACGGGATTTAGCTGGAATTTCTTCTTATTAGCGGGAAAACCTGGCGACGGAAAATCAAAGTATGGTGCCAATGCAACCGAAAACGATTGGTTCTATTGCCCGGATAATGTGGCGTTTGATAATAAGGGGCGCATGTGGATTGCCACGGATTCAGGCAGTGACCATCAAAAATTTGGTACGAATGACGGTTTATATGCTACCGATATTGATGGGGCAGGGAAGGCTGCACCCAAAATGTTCTTCCGGTGCCCGATTGGTGCTGAGATGTGTGGGCCATTTATGACACCTGATAACAAAACTTTGTTTGTAGCTATCCAACATCCTGGGGAAGATAGTACATTTGACAACCCAACCACCCGTTGGCCCGATTTTAAACCGAATATCCCACCACGACCAACAGTTATGGTTATTACAAAAAAAGATAACGGGGACATTGGTACTTAAAAGACTGCCGCTATAGAAAAGGAAGGATTAATCTATTCTTCCTTTTTTATTTTTTATTCATTGTTGCAATAAAATCAATGGCTTGCGTATTATTTTTAACTTTATCGCGATTGCTGTTGTTCGCATAATTAATATTATGGAAAATAAAAAGCCTATAAAAGCAACGATCTCCAATAATGCATTGAAATTATTATTTTATCCATAAAAAATAATTTATTGGGATACATTTTTAATGTAATATATTATAAATTACATTAATTAACATTAACAAAATATTGATATAAAACAATAATTTAAATATATCGAAGGCTTGCCAATAAGTGCATTTATGTGGCATCTCACCCGAACATGTTATTTTTAATACGTAACTTAAGATAAAATTGACCCAGCCCTATTTTTATGAAGAATCTTTTCAGCGCTCTTGTCATCAATTAACATAAAATTCTGGTTACCTTCATCGTAATAAAAAACATTAGCTGTGGACAATTCAAACCACCACCCGTGAATCCGGATTCTTTTGTCATTTAAGGCTTCCTTCACTACAGAATAGGTTTTCAAATGTTCCAGCTGTTGGATCACATTAATTTGTGAAATTTCATTATGCTCTGCAAATTTTTGCTTAGATTTAAGCCTAAACCCGCTTCGATATTTTTGTAACGCGGGTTCAGCATGCTTTAACCAAGATTGAAAAAATAAATGCGGCAATTTGACATCCAACTGACCATTTTTGATAGCCGCATTGATTGCACCACACTCAGAATGACCACAAATGATGATATCTTTAACTTTTAACTGACAAACAGCAAATTCAATAGCTGCCCCAACCGACTCATCAACTAACTGATCTGCCTGTTGCTGGCATGGGCATACTAAATTTCCCACATTACGAATAACGAATAGATCGCCCGGGTTCGTGGAAGCGAATGTGTTAGGAACCACCCGGCTGTCACAGCAAGCAATAAACAATGTGTCGGGTGATTGGCCAGCGGCCAACTGAGCATATTTATCACGATATTGGATTAGAGATTTATTTCTAAAATCTACAATCCCTTCAATCAATTTCCTCATTGATATAGGCCTTTAATTAAATAATTTTGCATAAACTGTCACTTTTATTGAATAAATCATCCATTAAATTAAAATCAAAAAATTATTATTCTCGCTGGTTCAATATAGCCCGCAACTCCGGCTCACTCTGGTGAACATGGTCTTTATGAATGCTTCTAATAATTGTATTAGCTACATGGGTTGATAAATGTTTTTTTAATAAAGAAAAAAATTGGATGGAAGCAACCAAAACTAAATGATCGAAAGTTTTTTGACTGAGCTTCTCCTCAAGATATAAACAGATTTCTTTAGCAAAACGATCAGCTTCTCGCTCTTTGGGATCAATATGGTCTTCATAAGCACTACGGGCTGTGTGTGATGTTTGAAAATGGCCTGGTCGATCCGTTACCAAATCCTTGCGTTTTTTCCGGCTGTCTGGATGTTCCAATTCAATGACAAATGATAAAGGTTTCTGTGGGTATTTTTCGTGTGCAGAATAAACCAAAGCCTTACTAGAATTACAAATTAAAAATAAATAAGTATGCATACAAAAATCCTTTTGAATATTCGTTCACGCTTTATCTAAAACAAACCGACTAAGAAAAAAGCCTAATCCTAGCTAAAATGTAACTATCACAGGCATGAGAATCAATAGTGGTAAATATTTATCTTATTATGGGAGATTCTTTCATTTTTGAATTACCGGTTTTTCTAAAATTAGATTACAAGTTAATGATAAGTCCGTCATAAGCGGGCTGGACATAGGATGGGCAATGTTTTAAAAGTTCATCATAATCAACTTGGCTGCTTAAATGAGTTAAAAGTGCTTGCTTGGGCTTCACTCGGTCAATCCAGCTTAATGCCAAATCAACATGGGCATGGGTGATATGAGCTTCCCAACGCAAACAATCCACAATCCATAAATCTAGCCCTTTTAACGACTGAATAATTTCTCCTGTTAGGAAATTCGTATCAGTCGAATAGGCAAAGTTGTCTATCCGAAAACCGGTGCTTTGAAAATTCGGCCCATGACCTTGTTGAAAAGCCTGGATAGAGATATCATCAATTGAAAAATGATCTTGAATAACAGTTGGCTTCAACAAAGGCTCATAAAGCGATTCTTGCGGAATATTATCGTTGTTGTTTAGACCAAACGCATAAGGAAAACGACGCTGCAATGATTCAATGGTTTGTTTCGTGCCAAAACAGGGGAAAAACTTTTTGCCTTTCGGACGTTCCAAAAACCTTAAATCATCAATGCCATGGGTATGGTCTGCATGGTCATGGGTGTATAAAATGGCATCAATTTTGGTGATACCAGCCTCTAGAATTTGATTGCGTAAATCGGGAGATGTATCGATCAAGATATTTGTTTCTTGAATCTGGATGATGATTGAAACCCGCCTACGTCTATTCTTCGGATTATGGGGATTACATTTCCCCCAGTAGCCATTAATTAATGGCACACCCCCTGACCCACCAGAACCTAAAACAATAATTTTCATAAAATGTTTTTCTTCGCTTTTTTAAACAAGGTAAAAAAATTTGCTGTTGTTGATTGTCCTAATTTTTCTAAAGTTATGCCCCGAATACCAGCTATGAATTGTGCGGTATGTTTTAAGAATGCCGGTTCATTGGGCTGACCACGATGTGGGACTGGCGCCAGAAACGGTGCATCGGTTTCTATTAATAACCGGTCTTCTGGCAACCAAGCAACGATTTCACGCAAATGTTGGGCATTTTTAAAAGTGACGATGCCGGAAATAGAAATATATAACCCTAAATCTAAAGCTTTCTTAGCCAGTTCCAAGCTGCCGGTAAAACAATGTAATACTCCGGCCACCGGTTTTTTGGCCTGAGTCTCTTCAAGCATTTTTATCGTTTGCTGTTCTGCGTCACGTGTATGAATAATAACAGGCAAACCGCTTTGATGTGAGGCTTCCAAATGATGCTGGAAAACAGTTACCTGCTCCGCATGATCGCTGTGATTATAATAATAATCTAACCCGCACTCCCCTATTCCCACCACTTTGTCATCTGTTGTGAAATCAACAATGGCTTGGGCATTAGCTGCAGTTGCCAGCTTTGATTCATGGGGGTGAGTGCCAACAGAGCAAAAAATATTATCAAAATTCTTAGCAATATTTAGAATTTCTGGAAATTTATCTAATTCCGTACAAATTGCTAAGAAAAATTGCACCCCATTTGCTTTAGCTCGATCTAGATATAGCTTAAGATTGCTTTGATATTCAGGATAATTTAGATGACAATGGCTATCCACCAGCATATGGATTACCCTTTCTTTAATCCTGCAACCGCGGGAAGATTGCTAAAGGTTTCGGAATAAGCTGGTTGGGTTGCAAAGGATGATCAATAAACTGGAAAGATCGATGATCAATGGAACAACCCAATTGGTCTAAAATTTTATTACAGGATTGCGGCATAATTGGCTGGGTTACCAGTGCCACCCTCCGTATTGCTTCAGCAGCATAATATAACACTGCTTCCATCCGGGCTTTATTGATTTTTTTTAAACTCCACGGCGCTTGCTCATCTACATAACGATTAATTAAACCAATCACTTGCCAAGTGTAATCTAAAACTTTATGAAAAGCTTGGATGTCATATTCTTTTCTGATGGTATCTAGCAGATCTTTTGAACTTTTCAAAAGATCTTCATCTTTTTTTTCCGCTGGTTGCTTTGAGGGGATTTTACCATCACATTCACGGTATATCATGGTTAATACCCGTTGGACTAAATTACCAAAATCATTTGCTAAATCACTGTTAATACGTTGTAAAAGGGCTTTTTTAGAAAAATCACCATCTTGACCGAAAGGAACTTCCCTTAAAAGAAAATAGCGCACTTGATCCAACCCATATGTTTTAGTTAAATCAAGCGGATTAATAGTATTGCCAAGCGATTTAGAAATTTTCTGTCCTTCATTTGTCCACCAGCCATGTGCAAACACCCGTTTTGGTGGTGGTAGATCGGCTGCCATCAAGAAAGCTGGCCAATAAATAGCGTGGAAACGGATAATATCTTTACCAACCATATGTAGCGAAGCTGGCCAAAAATTTTTAAATTTGGAGGATTTTTCATCCGGATAGCCCGCCACGGTTAAATAATTGGTTAAGGCATCTAACCATACATACATAATATGTTTTTGATTACCTGGAACCTCAATACCCCAGCGGAAGCTTGTCCTTGAGACTGATAAATCCTGTAACCCCCTTTTGACGAAACTGATAACTTCATTGCGGCGACTTTCCGGGGCAATAAAATCGGGATTATCTTGATAAAATTTAAGCAGTTTCTCTGTCCACGCGGATAAGCGGAAAAAATAACTGGGTTCTTCCACCCATTGTACCTCAGCGCCCGTCGGGGCAATTTTCTGCCCATTGGCTAATGTTTTAACTTCATCTTCATGATAAAAGGCTTCATCGCGCACGGCATACCAGCCAGCGTATTGCCCTAAATATATCTGTTTATTTTCTTCAAGTTTTTTCCATATCTGTTGACATGCTAAAATATGTCGATTCTCGGTGGTACGGATAAAATCATCATAAGAAAAATTCATCTCTCTGGCTAAATCACGAAATGTTTGCGATACTTTATCCGTAAATGCTTGCGGAAGCATGCCGTTTTGTTGAGCAGATTTTTCAATTTTTTGGCCATGTTCATCAGTGCCCGTTGCAAATAATACCTGATAGCCATCCAAACGTTTGAACCTTGCCAAAGCATCGCATGCTAAAGTCGTATAGGCATGACCAATATGGGGTTGATCATTTACATAATAAATCGGGGTCGTTATGTAGTAACTTTTTGCCAATTGCTGATACCTTTCTTAATAGTTTTGATCAATCGGAGCATGGTTTTTAAGTTCTACGCTTATTATCATGAATATATTCATTAAGGATTGTTTTGCATCGAGATGCAAGGGAGAAGTAGCTGATAACAATCCAACAATTTTTTGATAAATCTTTTCCCAATTAATGTGCAGATGGTCTTGCTGTAAGAATGCATTTTCCTCGAGGCTTTGCTGAAGCATTTGATTCCTAGACTGTTGATAAACCCATGAAAGTAATAATTCAGCTATCAAAGAAAAATTAGATACTTTATCAATCAATTGTTGCAATAAATTTTGTGAAAGTTCAGGTAATTTTTCTAAAATTTCATTCATTAGTTGACATTGTTCAAACACCCCGTCTTCTAGCAATGACATTGCGCGACCAATGCTTCCTTCTGCAAGTGCTATAATCTTTGTTTTGTTCTGTTCGCTTATCTGCTCGGGATGATAACGATCTATTAGCTGACTGAGATCGCTGTCTGATAATAACTTAAACGTAATTTTCTGGCACCTAGACCTTACTGTTTTAAGAATCCTGCCAATATGATGCGTAACCAATAAAATGAGGGAATAGGGTGGAGGATCTTCTAAAACTTTTAACAACGCATTTGCAGCAGAACGGTTTAGATCATCCGCACAATCAATGATAACAATTTTCCACTTGGCGAAAGAAGGCGTCAGGTGAATAAATTTTTTAATTTGACGTATATCATCAATGACTATTTCTGTCTTTTGTGTTTTCTTTTCCTCATTTTCTTTGTTAATATAGAGCAAATCTGGATGAGCAAGCTGGGCAATTAATCGATCTGTGTCAGTCGTTGGCACCACTTTATCAAGAGAATTTGCATTTTCTTGTGTACCAAATAAAGATTGGGAATCATCTAGTCTGGATACGTTCGGTTTTAATAAAAGCCTGGCAAAACGAAATGCCATTGTTGCTTTACCGATCCCCTTCGGGCCGTTAAAGATAATGGCATGGCTTAGTCTTTGGGCATACAAAGCTTCCAGAAAAGTTTTTTCCGCCTGCTGCTGACCAACTATATCGTAATTTTCTTGTGGAGAAAGGTAAGGCACCAATGCTAAAACCTATTAACCATTTATGCTGTGAAGATGGAATGATGTTGGATACGCAAAGCATATCGTTTGTTAATAATATCAATAATTCTTTTTTGTACCTCATCTACCGAACCTTCAGCATCCAATAATATACATCTTGCTGGATTCATTCGGGCAATTTCCCTAAACCCATCTTGTACACGTTGATGAAAATTAGATCCTAAACTTTCAAAATAATCCGTATTTGATAAGGTTTTTTGCTGTGTATGTTGACGTTGTATAAGCCTAGAAGAGGCTGTTTCTTTAGGCACGTCCAAAATAATGGTTAAATCAGGATAAAAACTGCCGGAGATCAGTTGATAAAGAAGGGTGATTTGATACAAATCTATCCCTTGGCCATATCCTTGATAAGCGGTCGTTGAGTCAATAAAACGATCGCAAATGACCCAATCCCCCTTTTTTAAATGGGGAATGATTTTTGCTCGCAAATGATCCTCACGGGCAGCATTGATCAATAATAACTGGCCAATAGGACTCATCGGCAAATTGGTTTTATTAACAATTAACTGACGGATATTTTCCGCACGTTCCGTACCCCCGGGTTCTCGGGTTACCACCACTTGATGATCAGTAAAATATTTTCTTAAATTGTCTCCAAGAACCTTGGTTTGGGTAGATTTGCCTGATCCTTCTCCCCCTTCTAAAGTAATAAAAACACCAGTTGCCATTTTTAACTCATGATATAAATATTAAAATGTGTTGTTTTAATGGAATATTAGCGTTGCCTTTCCAAAATACTGACGTAATTGGCCACAGCAGACCCCCCCATATTATATATTCCCCCGATTTTGGGATTTCCTGCTAATTGCATTTCCCCCGCTTGGCCAACCAATTGCATCGAGGTAAGAACATGCATGGAAACCCCAGTTGCACCGATCGGGTGCCCTTTCGCTTTAAGACCGCCGGAAAGATTAATGGGTAATTTCCCATCCCGGTAAACCCAGCCTTCTTCAATCGCCTTCTTCCCCTCCCCTATTTTTGTCAAGCCCATCGCTTCATATTCGATTAATTCGGCGATGGTAAAACAATCATGGGTTTCAACTAAATTAATATCCTTTAAGGATAATTTAGACATAGCGAAGGCTTTTTGCCATGCCAATTTAGCTCCTTCAAATTGTAAAATATCGCGTTTCGCCATAGGCAGGAAATCATTGACCTGCACAGCTGCCCGAAATCGGACTGCCTTATTCATAGACTGGGCTGTTTCAGGATCAGTTAAAATTAAAGCGGTCGCCCCATCTGATACCAAACTGCAATCGGTTCTTTTTAGGGGAAATGCCACCATCGGATTTTTATCAGAAAGCGTGCGGCAGAATTCAAACCCTAAATCTTTGCGTAATTGGGCGTAAGGATTTTTCATGCCGTTCAAATGGTTTTTAGCTGCAATTTTTGCTAGAATATCCGTTTGATCACCATATTTTTGAAAATATTGCTTGGCAATGCTTGCAAATATGCCTGCAAATCCCCCTTCCGTAACAGCTTCTTGTTTTACATAGCTTGCCGCCAGCAACCCCTCCCCAATTTTATCGTTAGGCTGATCAGTCATTTTCTCAACACCAACGACTAAAACAAATCGGGCGGTTTTGGCATTGATGGACTTTAGTCCACTAAAAATCGCCGCACTACCTGAGGCACAAGCATTTTCGGTCCGTGTGAAAGGCTTAAAACGCAAAGCAGGTACTGTCTGCATAACAAGGGACGAGACAAAGTCTTGTTTAGAGAATCCGGGGTTGTAAAGCCCTATAAATCCCTCATCAATATCTTTTGCTTCAATGCCTGCATCCGCAATGGCCTGTGGAACAACCTTCGCCATTAAAGTTTCCAAACTATCTTCAGGATAGCGGCCAAACGGAAGATGCTTCCACCCGATAATACTACCTTGCAGCATGTTTAACCTCGCTTAAAAAATTACAAAAAAGTAAGCGCTTTACCAGCTGGATTGCCAATTAATTCGCCATTTTGCACCACAATATTCCCCCCCACAATGGTCGTGTCTGGATAACCTTTCAAATTCATCCCCTCAAAAGGAGACCACCCACATTTACTGGCCAACCATTTCTTATCAATTTTCCATTTTTTCTTTAAATCAACCAATACCAAATCAGCATCATAACCCTTAGCGATTAAGCCTTTATTGTGAATACCAAATATTCGGGCAGAATTGCTGCTGGTCAATTGAACCAATTTTTCGAGTGATAACCGACCCAAATTATAGTGGTTAAGCATCAAAGGCAATAATGTTTGGACGCCTGGCATGCCCGACGGGCTTTCCGCATAGGGACGTTTTTTTTCCTCCAAACTATGGGGGGCATGATCGGAGCCTATCATATCGACTGTACCATCCTTTATTCCCTGCCATAACCCTTGTTGATGAATTTCATCCCGAATAGGTGGATTCATACGGGCGTAATTTCCCAATTGCTCATAACAATCAGGTGCAACCAATGTTAAATGTTGGGGGGTAACCTCAACCGTTGCCAGATTACGGTAATTTCCTAAAATGGCTATTTCATCTTTGGTTGTAACATGCAAAATATGGACAGCTTTGTTCAGTTCTTTCGCAAAACTTAAAATCTTGCTCGTGGCTATAGTAGCTGTTAAAACATCACGCCAAATAGGGTGAGTTATTGCCGTCGAATCTTTGGTAACCAAGTATTTTCTTTCCTGCAAGCGCACTTCATCTTCCGCATGAAAGGCGACCCTTTTTTTAGTTACCCTTAAAATTTCTTTGATCAATTTGTCTTCAGAAACCAATAAATTTCCGGTTGAACTGCCAATAAATACCTTAATACCACAGCATCCAGGGACTTGTTCAAGCTCTGGTAATATATGTATATTATCAACTGTTGCACCACCATAAAAAGCAAAATTGGCCCAACTTTTTTTTGCCGCCCGGGACAATTTATCTTGAAGGTTAGTTATAGAAACGGTTGAAGGATTGGTGTTAGGCATTTCAAAATAACTGGTAACACCCCCTAAAACTGCTGCCGCGCTGCCTGTCGATAAATCTTCTTTATATTCATATCCCGGTTCCCGAAAATGCACTTGTGTGTCAATGATGCCAGGAATGATATGCAATCCTTTAGCATTCAAAAATGCAAAAGATTTAGCTGATGATAGATCGCCAATTTCGACTATTTTTCCATCTTTTATACCAATATCAACTTCAGCAATGCTAGCAACGACAAGCATTTTGGCTTGCCTAATAACAAGATCATAACCGCTCTTTATCGCCATAAATCACCTGATGGATACGTTTTCAGCTAAATTTAACCCATTGTAGCACAATCATAATCAATTAAATTTTTCTTTGCATGAAATAAATTTCTGAACCTAAAATAAAAAACACCTGGTAGTAAAATTAAGAATCATTCATGTTTTTTAGCTGATTATTTAAGGCTCTATTTTGGCTTTTTATGCTTACTTCGGGCCCTTTAATAAAGCAGTTTAAATACACTGTTATTGGGAGTATCAGAAATGTTAAAAAGATTGTTAATTGTTGCTACCACATCTATCGTTGCATCTTCTTATGCCTTTGGACAAACGACAAAAACAACCACTACTGTAACAACCACTTCACAAACATCTGAAAATAATAGCTCAACCCAGGCTCAACCTCGTTTTATATTTTCTTTAGAGGGTATTTATACCATGACCCGTACAAATGAAATTGAGTATGGTCGTGTTGGGTTGTTTAATCCCCAGTCACGTAATATTTCTTTGGATAAAGGCTGGGAGATTAGAGGTACGGCCAGTTTCCGTCTTGATAATAATATTGAAATAGGACTTGGTTTGGGTTGGTCAAGACTAAATCCGGTTAAAGATAGTGGGCCAGGTGGATTCCTCGCTAGCGTCAATTTAGATCCTGATGTAACAATACCCGCAATTTTTTCAACCGGGACTCAGGCTAAATTAAAAGAAAGCCATTACGTGGTTGATGCCCAATTAGCATTTCCACTTGCTTTTAACTCTTTTAAGTTGAAAATTTTTGGTGGTATTCGGTATGCAAATTTTGATGAAAAAATTAACGCCTCAGCCACTGCGTTATTTGGGTTGGTCAATATTGCCCAACAAAGAAAACAAGATTCCTGGGGAATTGGTCCACGCGTAGGGGTAGCTTTTGAGATGCCCATTTCATCGGGTGGTTTGAGTCTTGTGGGTGACTTTGGTGCCGCCGCTTTGTTTGGCAATCATAAAACCAAAACCAACACAACCCTAAGTTTGTTAGGATTTCCGATCATCAATAGATCAGTTGCACAAAAAGACAATAGAACAGTTTATTCTTTGGAAGGTAATCTTGGTTTAGCATACAATTTCGGTCAGTCTGGAATACAGATTGCTTTAGGGTACCATTTTGAAAGTTGGGTTAATGTTGATAATACCCAGACACGTCGTGTGGGTGGTTCGTTAGTTGGTGAAAAACAAAGCGATCGGCTACAGCATGGCCCATTTCTAAAAGTATCTTTTGGATTCTAAACCGAACCTAGAACGTTGAAAATAAACTCTTCTTGTTAAAAACAGGAGGAGTTTATTTTTTTTAATTCGAAACCTATTTTAAATTTTGATATACAACCTAAATATTAGATTGGTTCGTTAATGAATTTTTATGATCAAAAATACTTGTGGAAAGAACAAATGTGCGCGCTTTAATTAAAATTGAAGGCTTAAATAGGAAAGAATTCCTCAACCGATTAGTTACCAACGATGTTATGCGCGTTTCAACGAACCATACGGTATATTCTGCCTTACTCAATCCTCAAGGAAAATATTTACACGATTTTTTTATCATAGAAATACTTGAATATTTGTTAATTGATATTGCCGCCGATGAAAAAGAGGAGTTTATGAAGCGGTTAAGATTGTATCAATTAAAAAGCAATATTGAAATCACTGACGTCAGTCAAAATTGGAAAATACAATATTTAAAACTTAAGTACTTTCCAGACCTTCTTCCTCAGTTTGCAGAAAATGCTCTTGAAAGAGGAGATACTTTCTATGATGCCTCATACGGATGGTTTATTGTTGACCCTAGGCATCAAGAGCTTGGGTTGCGCTGGTTATCTAATGGGCAACTAACACAAAATGTTCCTGTTGATTATTTCTTTACACATGAAGAGCAAGAAAAAAACAGGATGTCACTTTCTATCCCCAAGGGGCGGTTAGATTTAATAGCTGATAAATCGTTTCCTTTAGAGAATAATTTTGATGAAATAGGTGCTATCAGTTGGAAAAAAGGCTGTTATGTAGGGCAAGAAGTAACCGCACGAATGAAATATCGGCTGATGCCCAAAAAGAAGTTGTTCCCTGTTTGGCTTGAACATCCAATTATATCGGAACGTCAAAAAATTATGACAAATGACCAACAGGAAGTTGGAGAAATTTGCTCAACCCATCTTACCTGTGGTTTGGCCTTATGCCGTTTAGAATATATAGTCAATACTTCACAATCCCATTCACCATCTTTCTTTGTTTTATTCCAAAACAAGCAAGTTAAGATAAAAATCCTTCAATCATAAAAATATTTACCATTATTATGGGTCACTACACTTGAAAACAAGTGATTGCCTGCTTATTAGTTACTGTGGCAATAGCATTAATGTAAGGAAAAGAAAATGCTTGTGGAATTTTTAGATCAATTATTGTGGGGATCTTTTCTTGGCAAAGAAGGTTGGTTCTGGCTTATATTTTTCAGCCTGGTTACTTTTTTATTGATTCTTGATTTAGGTGTTTTTCATAAAAAAGATCATGAGATTTCTGTCAAGGAAAGCTTGTATACGAGCTTAGGATACATTGTCATTGCCCTGTTATTTGGAGCGTGGATTTGGTATTCGTTGGGGGATGAGGCAGGGAAAAACTATCTGACAGGATTTTTGGTTGAAAAAACTTTAGCCATAGATAACATTTTTGTTATTTCGCTTATTTTCAGCTTCTTTGCTATTCCAAGGATTTATCAGCACCGAGTGCTTTTCTGGGGAATTATTGGAGTTATTGTTTTACGTGGCATTATGATTGGGTTAGGATCCACTCTTGTGCAACAATATCACTGGGTTTTATATGTTTTTGGCGTGTTTTTATTGTTAACCGGCGTAAAAATGCTTTTGTTCATAAACCATGAACCCCAATTAGAAAAGAACATTCTTATTAAATTGTTGCGCCGTCTGCTGCCGGTGACCAAAGAGCTCAGGGGAAATAGTTTTTTCTCAAGGGAAGCTACCCATGAAAACCCAGGAAAGAAACGTTTATTTGTTACGCCGCTATTCCTGGCTTTAATAATGGTTGAAATTATTGATTTAATTTTTGCGGTTGATAGTATTCCGGCAATTTTTGCTATTACCCAAGATACCTACATTGTCTACACAAGCAATATTTTTGCGGTTCTTGGTTTAAGGGCATTGTATTTTGCACTTGCAGCTATCATCCACAAATTTCATTACCTAAAATACGCTTTGGCCATGATTCTGATATTTATTGGTAGTAAGATTTTTGTCGCAGATTTGTTTGATGGTAAATTTCCCGCTGAACTTTCTTTGGCTGTGACGCTTATATTACTGATTGGCGGGATTTTATATTCAATATTCAAAACAAGGCCTTCAAAGCTATGACAAAAACATTGTCAACAGTTATTGTCCAATAATTCCTTGTGCGATTCAGGCTGAGCATTTTTATCAGCTAAATTGCCCGTGGCGGTTTTTCCATCTCTATCGCTACTGTTTTCATTCCTTAAGGCAATTCCTTGTTGCTCGAAATACTCGCCATTCGTATTCATTAAAGCGTTTACAAACGCTACTGGCCGTTCAAGGCCTGTGTTTTGATCGCGAATACGAAAAATGTGTAAGTATTTGCATTGGTTTCCGCAATCATATATCGCCGCTAGATAGGATGCTCAAATGGTATTTCAATATTTGATATTGCTGGAATGCTTGGTCAAAGCGTTATGAGAATAACGGAACGATATGCAAAACATAAGCCAGATCATTTAAGAGATGCTGCATGGGGAATTTTAAGAAAAAGTGCGCCAAATGTACGCCAGTTGACTAAAACAACAAATGATAAAAAGTCTTAAAATCAGCCTTGTAAATGGTGGGCGCGACTGGGATCGAACCAGTGACCCCTACGATGTCAACGTAGTGCTCTCCCGCTGAGCTACGCACCCACTTTACCTAAAGACAAATATAGAATTAGGCTAGGAGAAAATATAAGCCTGTTAAAATTAGTCAAGTTCCTTTTTCAGATAAAAGTTTTTTTAAAGATTTACCCTAATATTAATAAGATAAAATTGTGCCCAAATCCTGTTTTTATTCTTTATCAATAAGATGGATGAAAGATCCAATTGTTTTTTTGCGTTGTAATCCCGCTAAGCCTAATTGACCTGCCTGATTATCCAAGACACTATATAAATGCTGGTCTGAAGAGACATTAATTGAACTTGCATAATGAAATTCATGTCCCCTGTAACAACTGCCAGCCGGGCCCAATATAGTCTTTTGAAGTGTTTGAACCTGCCTATAACCTAACACCAATTTTTTATGTTGCATTGAAGTCGTTAAATCAAATAGACCCGCCATCGGCCATAAATTTCCACTTTCGTCCTCAATATTTTGCCCCATAACCATAAAACCACCACATTCCCCATAAATAACCGTTGATGAATCGTCTGAAAAAATTTTTAAGGCATTTAAAAATCCACGATTTTGAGAAATTTCCCTCAGATAAAGTTCAGGATAACCGCCAGGTAAATAAACGGCATCAACATGAGAAGGCGGTTGTTGGTGGGCCAAAGGGGAAAATAAAAATATTTCTGCCCCTGCTAATCTCCAAGCCTCAAGAAGAACTGGGTACACAAAACTAAAGGCCTCATCAAATGCAACCGCAATACGTTGCCCAAGGACAGGCAAAGAAACTTCAGGAAAAGGCAAAGGTTGTAGGGAGGGATTCTTTATCGAACTGTTTTTTCAATTATATTAATCAACCGATCAATATCTATATAATGTGCAACCAAATTGCTGATCAGCTCAAATTTTTCTTGAAAGTGCTGTATGTCAATAGGCTGATGCAACCCTAGATGTCGATGGTACAGTACTAAATCATTTAATCTTGGTAAATATCCTAAAATTGGCACCTCTATTTCTTGCAAGCTTTTAGATAAAATTTCTTCGTGACGCTTACTGCCCACCTGATTAAGTATAATTCCTGCTACCTTAAATTGCTTTTGAAAATTTAAAACCCCTTGGATTATGGGGAGAATGGTTTCTGCTAATCGGTGGCAATTCACAATTAAAATAATAGGAAGGTTCATTAAGGTTGCAATATCAACCGTGCAAAAACCAACGCTTTGACTGCCATCAAATAATCCCATCACCCCTTCCCCCACCACCCAATCATTATGATCCAGCAAATATTCTACGGTTGCATGAACCCTTGTTTGGGGCATCGCCCATAAATCAATATTAAAACAAATATTTTGGGTGATTTTTTGATGAAACATTGGATCAATATAGTCAGGCCCTACTTTAAAACTGCCGATTTTATATCCTTTTTTTTGTAATAAATTTATTAAAGCGGCGGTAATAACTGTTTTGCCCGAATCCGAACTCAGGGCACTGACAATAAATCCTTTGTTAAAAAAATGTGGGTTCATAATAATATCCCAAATGAAAAAATTACGTTAATAAGTAATGGGATAGTTCTGTGTAATATTGGACAACTGGCCCCAAAATAATAATCGCGGGTGGGATAAGGGTTAACATATGTGCAGAACAATCATTTAAAAAATCTTCAATATTAATAACTAGAATCTTTTGATTATGGTTTGAAGCATGCCCGATAATGGCAATGGGATGATGCTTGCTATATCCACTTTGAATAAGGCAATGAAGGATGGCAGGTAAATTCTGCAACCCCATGTAAATAACCATCACGGGGGGGGCAAGGCCAGTGGCAAAATTTTTTAATAACCCCTCTAATTCTTTAGATAAGATATGGCCGGTGACAAACGTTACGGACGAATTTTCTTCCCTAATAGTTAATGGAATAGGCATTGCAGCTGCGGCGGCAAGGGCTGCTGTAACCCCGGGTATAATATAAAAATGGATTTTTGCTTTTGCGAGCGTCAGTAATTCTTCACCCCCTCTTGCAAAAATGAGTGGATCTCCACCTTTTAAACGCAGTACTTTATTGCCTTGTTTTGCCCAATCAATTAATTTTTGTGAGATATCCGATTGATTAGCGGAAGGTTTCCCCCCTCTTTTCCCAGCAAAATGTAATTTAGCTTTTGAAGGGGCCAGTTTTAAAATTTCTTCCGAAACCAAAGCATCATACACGATAATATCAGCTTCTTGTATGGCTTTATAGGCAGCAATAGTTAAAAGCGAAGGATCGCCAGGGCCCGCACCCACCAACCACACATTTCCAGCTTTAAAAATTGGCTTAAAAGGTACGTTTGAGAAAGTTTTTTCTACCATTGCTCTTTGATCATTATTTATAAATTGATTTTAATTATTTTTATAACTTATATCCCATGAAATCATAACAACTTAATAAGAATTTTTTTTATTGTTTGTTTATATTAAATTTTGTGTTACTGATTCGTCGGATGCTGATGATAGTTCGTTTAAGTTTAATTGCTTAGTAAAATCGTACTAGTGAATTAAAAATTAAGGGTGGTAAAATGAAGAAGAATTTTGCACTCGTAGCTTCGGCTTTTGCTGCGGCTTTGATAGTGAATAGTGTAACCCCGGTTATGGCGGAAGAAACTGCTCAGGAAAAATGTTATGGCATTGCCAAAAAAGGCAAAAATGATTGCCAAACAGCCAAATCTTCCTGCGCTGGCACTTCTACCCGTGATAGTCAAGGTGATGCTTGGATATATGTGCCAAAAGGAACATGCGAAAAAATAGTCGGCGGTAGTTTAACTTTAAAGAAATAATTGTTTTTCTAATTTCAATTAATCTAACTTAGATCTCAACAATAAGGATGATAAAAATGAATAAATTATTAATTGCTTCTGCTATCAGTGCTGCTTTTGCTTTAAGTGCCTGTACAACGACAGATAATAAAGCACATATGGAAAAGTGCATGGGCATTGCCAAAAAAGGCATGAATGACTGCAAAACTGCTCTGCACGCATGTGCTGGCAAATCAACTGCTGACAAACAAGCCACTGATTGGATTTGGTTGCCAGAAGGCACTTGTGCTAAAACGGGTGGTAAATTAAATAGGTAGTTTCAACTTAATTTTTAGTTGAATATGGAGGGAGATATATGGAAAATGATACCTATTCTCCCCCGCCTGTTTATGGTGCCGGAATAGGGTTGAGATATCAGCATCATGAAGATGTCTTACATAGTAAGCCCCGGATTAATTGGCTTGAAGTTCATAGTGAAAATTATTTTGGCGGCGGCTTAGCACTTGATTATCTGAAAAAAATTCGTCTCGATTACCCAATCAGCCTGCATGGCGTTGGCCTTTCTCTTGGTTCTGCTGACAACCTATCACAGACCCATTTAGAAAAATTTAAGCAATTAATTCATATTATCTCCCCTGCTTTGGTTTCAGAACATTTATCCTGGAACATCATTAATGGCGTTTATTTAAATGATTTAATTCCAACCCCTTATACCGATGAAGTGTTGGCCATTGTTTCTCGTCATGTTGATGAAACACAGAACTATTTCAAACGACAGATCTTAATTGAGAACCCCTCAACTTATTTAGAGTTCAATGTGGCCGATTACTCGGAAGCTGATTTTTTATCGGCCCTCGTTAAAAAAACGGGGTGTGGCTTATTACTTGATGTTAATAATATTTTTGTTAGTAGCAAGAATCATCGGTTTGATGCGAATGAATATTTACTGAAAATTCCAGTTGAAGCGGTTAAAGAAATTCACTTAGCAGGCCATACCAAAAAACAATTCAAAAAAATTTCCATTCTGCTAGATGATCATGGCAGTAAAGTGGATGATGAAGTATGGGCCTTATACCAGCGTACACTACAAATAATGGGCCGAAAACCTACTTTAATTGAGTGGGACAGCAACATCCCGGCTTTGAATGTAATATTAGAGCAAGCACGTATCGCAGAAAGTTATCTGGAGCGTGAGAACTAATCATGGAATTTATCAAGATCCAACAGCTATTCTTGCGGTATATTTTGTATGGGGAATATCACCCATCTTTAGATAAATTAATTAAAGGTGATATTATAAACCCTATGGAGCGTCTTAATATTTACCGCAATAATACCTTCATTAGCTTACAAGAATGTTTGAAGTCCACTTTTCCCGTATCGCAGCAAATTCTTGGGGAAAAGTTTTTTACCCAAGCAGCTAGAAAATACATTATTGATTTCCCGCCAACCAATGGTTGTTTGATATTTTATGGGGAAAATTTTTCAAAATTTTTATCTTCCCTGATAGAAATTAAGGATTGGCCCTATATCATTGATGTTGCATCTTTTGAATATGCGATGCAGCAATCTTTTTATGCAGAAGATTATCCAGTCTTAACAGCGGAAGATCTCTCCTTAATACCAGCAGAAAAATACGGCGACCTAGTGCTGAATTTTCAGCCTTCCTTGCAATTGATTCAATCGTTTTATCCTATTGATGACATCTGGTCTATTCATAATGATCATTCAATCGAGCAAATGGTTGAATTGAAAATTATTAAGGCAAAGAACCCTGAAAACTATTTGGTTTACCGGCTAAATAATACAGTTTATTTTGAGAAAATTGATCAAGATGAGGCAGGTTTTATTCAGCATTTGAAACAAGGTATGACTTTTGAAAAAGCGTTTTCTGTTATCTCCAATATTTACCCGAATTTTAATCTGACCAAAACGATCCGACGGTTGATCCAGTTTCAAGTCCTAACTAGTTATAATACTTAAATGAGGGAGTAGCTGATAATGGAAGAACCTTCTCCGCCTTCAGTCAGGTGCCACAAAAATTTTATATTAAGTTTTTATAAAATATTAGAAATGATACCGGAAGCGATACCAGCTTTTATCCTAAGATTAGGGGTTTCATTAGTTTTTTTTCGCTCCGGTTTAGCCAAGCTACAAGAAAATAGTTGGGCTTTATCGCAACAAACCATATTTTTGTTCCGCGATGAATATCATATGCCATTTCCCGAGCTAACTGCTTATGTAGCTGCATCGGTTGAACTGTTTGCACCCTTAATGCTGTTATTTGGTATAGGTAGTCGTATAGCTGCCGCCGCCATGTTAGGAATGACCCTGGTAATCCAGATATTTGTTTACCCGGAAAGTTACCCTGATCATTTAATGTGGTTAGGCCCTTTACTATATATTGTCCTCCGTGGTCCAGGCGGTCTATCCTTTGATTATTTATTTCGTAAAACTATCGATAAATAAACATCATGAGATTTTTTGATATTTTATTGAAGTTAGACACTAGCCTGGACGAAAAAAATGGAAAGCTGCTGCAGCATTGATTTGGTATCGGCTATTGCTTGATCAATATGAATATTGTTTTTTCCCCGAAAAACAATATTTGTCATAGGCTTGCTGTTTTGCAGGAAAGGATAACTTCCAATATCAACATCTTGGTATTTATCCTGGATAGTTTGAAGTTCACCTGCAATTTTGCTTTCCCCGCTTTCAACTTTGAGCACTATAGAAACAATCGGGTTTCCTTGAATTAACGTTGGCAGAACATTATGTAACATCGCCTGCATAATAATGGGAACACCTGCAAAAACATACACATTATTTAACTTAAATCCCGGCGCAGCGCTGATTGGGTTATCAATTAATTCGGCACCTTCTGGAAGGCAGGCCATTTTAAGCCTGGCATTATTCAATGATTCCGAATTGTAATATTTTTCTAAAATTTGCTTGGCTATAGGATTTAGAATGACTTTTCGCCGGAACGCTTCAGCAATTGATTCCGTGGTAATATCGTCATGTGTCGGCCCTATACCCCCGGTTGTGAAAACATAATTATATTTCATGGATAATTCTTGTACGGTCGCAATAATGTTGGATTTAACATCAGGAATTACCCTCACTTCACGGAGATATATCCCCTTTTCTGCCAGTTTTATAGCAATGTATTGAAGGTTCGTATCTTGGGTACGCCCAGATAATATCTCATTGCCAATAATGATAATTGCCGCTTCAATTTTTTTTGTTTCAGGCATATATTGTCCTTAATTATGATCTTATATAGGGTGTTATTCAGCTTACATGAATGATTCATTTATTGTGATTAATCTTTTGTTAATTGTTAATGATAAAAAAATAGATTTTTAAATAATTCAATAATTTTGCGAGGGATGCTTTGCCTGTTAAAATACACAATGAGAAAGATTTTGTTGGAATGAGCAATGCAGGTGCCTTAGCTGCGGCTTGTCTTGATTTTATTACTCCTCATGTCGTACCTGGAGTTACAACTGAAAAGCTTAATGTTTTATGTCACGATTTTATTATCAATCACCAAGCCACCCCTGCCCCTTTGAATTATAAAGGATATCCTAAATCGATTTGCACCTCTGTTAACCATGTGGTGTGTCATGGTATCCCTAGCGAACGTCCCTTGATTGAAGGCGATATATTAAATATTGATATTACCGTTATTTTAGACGGTTGGCATGGAGATACCAGCCGCATGTTCGCAGTGGGTAAAATCGCTTTAAAAGCTCAACGCCTCATCGATGTTACATATCAGGCAATGATGCTTGGCATTGCTGCAGCAATGCCAGGCAACACCTTAGGAGATATTGGTTATGCCATTCAAAATTATGTAGAAAAGCATCAGTTTTCGGTGGTTCGTGATTTCTGTGGGCATGGTATTGGCAAGGTTTTCCATGATGAACCAAATATCTTGCATTATGGATTACCATCAACTGGATTAAAACTGCAACCCGGAATGTTTTTTACCATTGAACCCATGATAAATATCGGTAAACCTGATGTAAAGATTTTGGCTGATGGTTGGACGGCCGTTACGCGTGACCGCTCTCTTTCTGCACAATATGAACATACCATTGGTATTACTGAAACCGGTGCCATAATCTTTACCCTCTCTTCCTAAGACCTTAAAAGATAACCTCGTGAAATTTTTATATATGACAAACTTACAAGACAAACCAACTTATTTAGGTCATCGGCAGCGGTTACGAGAAAAATTTATCCAAGGCATGGGAAATGGTCTGGCGGATTATGAATTATTGGAATTGGCCTTGTTCCAAGCCTATCCCCGGCAGGATGTCAAACCGATTGCTAAAAAACTGATGCAACATTTTGGTAGTTTATCCGCTGTCATCCAAGCATCTAGCGAAGAATTAAAAACGGTTCAAGGTATTGGTTTAGCTTCAATTGTGGTTATTAAACTTATTCATGCCACATGCTTGCGAATGCTAAAACAAGATATGCAGCAATCCTTGATTTTTCATCAAAATACAGATGTTATCAATTACTACCACTTAAAATTAGCCCATGTTCAACGAGAAGAATTTCATGTTTTATTTTTAAATCATCAATTCCAACTACTTCAAGATGAAGCCCTACAAACGGGAACAGTAAATTATATAAATATTTTTCCCAGAGAGTTAATTAAACGAGCATTAGAACTTTCCGCAAGTTATCTGGTCTTTATTCATAACCATCCTTCGGGGGATACCACACCATCAATTGAGGATCGGCAGACAACCGAGGAATTGCGTAATATCTTAAAAAAACTAGGTATCGAAATTATTGATCATCTGATCATTTCAAAATTGGGTTATTATAGCTTTAAAACAGATCAACAATTTAAACATTCACAGATGGAAAAATAATGGCCATTGATCGTTATAGTCGCGCAGAAACAGCAAAAATTTGGTCCGATGAAAACCGGCTTGATTTGTGGAAAAAAATTGAATGTTTGGTAGCTAAAGCGCAGGCAAAATTTAGTATTATCCCCATGAAGGCTGCACAAGATATTTGTCGTTTGGCCGATTACCAAATAAGCCGTATCAAAGAAATTGAACTTATTACCCAACATGAATTTAATGCTTTTTTAAAAAACTTGTCTGAAAATATTGGGCCTTCCGCCGCTTATTTACACCATGGAATGACCTCTTCGGACGTTTTAGATACAACTTTATCCATCCAACTGACGCAAGCTGCTGATGCCATTTTAATACAACTTGAAAAATTACTGGCTGTTTTAAAGCGACGGGCGATTGAGTTCAAAGATACAGTTTGTAGCGGTAGAACACATGGGATCCATGCTGAACCTATGACTTTCGGACTAAAACTAGCTTCTCATTGGGCTGCTTTTTATAGAAATCGTCAACGATTAATACATGCTAGGAAAGAAATTGCTGTAGGTGCAATTTCTGGGACGGTCGGAACGTATGCCACGATTGATCCACGCGTTGAAAACTATGTTATAAAGGAGCTCGGCTTAAGTTCTGAAACTATATCCACTCAAGTAATCCCCAGGGATCGTCATGCTATATTCTTTTGTACTTTAGCCGTTATCGCAAGTTCTATTGAAAATTTGGCAACAGAAATCCGTCATTTGCAAAGATCCGAGGTCCGGGAAGTGGAAGAACGCTTTGACAAAGGACAAACCGGCTCATCCGCCATGCCTCACAAACGCAACCCCATTAAATGTGAGAATCTAACAGGATTATCTCGATTAATCCGTTCCGGTTGTATCGCGGCATTGGAAAATGTGACCTTATGGCATGAACGCGATATTTCTCATAGCTCAGTTGAGCGCGTTCTTTGTCCTGATGTCACTATTACGCTTGATTTTGCGTTATCCCGATTGGCTGAAGTGATGGATGGCCTGGTTGTCTACCCAGATAAGATGTTAAAAAATATCTATAACTCGGGCGGCATTATCTTTTCTCAAAGAATCTTATTAAAACTCACAGAAAAGGGGTTAGATCGTCAAAAATCATACCATTTAATTCAGCAACTCAGTCACGCATGCTGGCAAGAAGGTCAAAATTTCCTTCATCTATGCCAACAAAATCCAGAGATAAGAGAAATACTAAGCCTTGAGGAATTAGAAAACTTGTTTGACGTCGATTTTTATTTAAAGCAAATTCCCTTTATTTTTCAAAGAGTTTTTGAAGCGGACATAAATAGTTGAGAAAATTTTAATTTATATTAAAATTTTCCAGCTTCTTTATCATTTAAAACTTGCTGTTTAGCTAACTGCCTCAAATCTTGCATTTGTTTGCGCAATGCAGCTTCAGACATTGAGAGTTTGTATTGCTTACAATCAGCCATTACTTTTTCTATCACATCATCATCCCCAGGTTTTTCAAAATCAGCCATCACAACGGCGGTGGCATACTCCTCGGATTTTTTTGAATTCCAACCAAATCATTGATATAGCAACCCACAAACCTAATAATTTATTTCTCCGTGCCGTAATTTTAAACTCCGTTTCTTGATCCATTTTATATTTTTGTTCAGCTGCTTTCTCGCGTCCATCAAAAGTTGTCATAATCTTTTTTTTCCTTCCTATTTATAGCACATCTTAGGTTTATATAATGATATTCTATAATCATTGTCATCTTTAATGATATTGGCCTGCTACCGAAATTTACTACAGTTTTGATTAAAGTCTGTATTGTTTTTATAAGGTTAATGAGTTTTTTATGCAAGATGATGGCAACAGCGATTGTTATTCAATAAGATCATGGCCTATTGAATATTTTTCTTTTTGTTTCTATTTAACCTTCACCGAGCATATTTTTGTAAAGGAAAAATTGATGGCAATGAACCCGGAAGAAATAACCCGATTAATTAAAAAATCTATTCCAGACGCTATTGTTGATATTATAGATTTAGTTGGGGATAACAACCACTATGCGGCGACCATAACTTCATGCCGATTCATTGGAAAATCAAAAATTCAGCAACATCAGATTGTATATGCAGCTTTACAAGGATATATTGGGGGTGCCTTACATGCTTTATCGTTAACCACGGTTACCCCCCTGCTAAATAAATGATATGATCTACACATGTATAAACCCCTGTTTTTAAAATTAGGAAAGATAAGATGAATACAAAAAATGCCCTGGAAGTCATAAAAAAGGATGTCCAACAAAATGATGTAATCCTTTATATGAAAGGCACACCAAACCTTCCACAATGCGGTTTCTCCTCATTGGTTGTACAAGTGCTAAATCGTTTGGGGGTATCATTTAAAGGTGTTGACGTGTTACCAGATCCAGCTATTCGTCAAGCAATCAAAGATTTTGCAAACTGGCCAACTTTACCCCAATTATATATTAAAGGTGAGTTTATTGGGGGGGCGGATATTGTGAAAGAAATGTATGAAAGCGGCGAATTAAAAGACTTACTGGTCGCTAAGGGTATTAAAACGGTACAGAAATAGTGCCGCATCATGAACCCATCTCTGTTCTGATTACAGGGGGCAGTAGTGGCATCGGCGAAGCGTTGGCTTTTCTTTACGCCAAACCTGGGTGTACGCTTTTTATTTGTGGCCTAAATAAATTGCGGCTAGTCCATGTTGCGGAGCAATGTGAGAAAAAAGGAGCAACTGTTTTCTGGCGCATTCAAGATGTTACGAACCAAAAGACAATGGAAAACTGGATTATAGAATCCGATCAAAAGCAACCTATTGATCTGGTTATCGCTAACGCTGGGGTTTCGGGTGGAAATGATGGAGACATGGAAAGTGTAGACCAAACTATCCAAATCATGGAAACAAATTTTTTTGGTGTTTTGTATTCTTTGATTCCAGCCATTGAGATTATGAAAAAAAGAAGAAAAGGACAAATTGCCATTGTTAGTTCGTTAGCGGGGCTGAAGGGGTTTCCTGGGGCACCTGCTTATTGTGCCAGCAAGGCAGCCATCAAAGTCTGGGGAGATGCTTTGCGACCGTCTTTAAAAATGGAGGGAATAAATTTATCAGTTATTTGCCCGGGCTTTGTCGGCACCAGGATGACGGATCAAAATAAATTTCCAATGCCATTTTTGATGTCTGCGGATAAAGCCGCAAGAATCATTAAAAAATCTCTTAAATCTTATAAACCTTTGATTGTTTTTCCAAAGATTACATATTTAGCGATCCGCTTTTTAAATTTTCTACCACCCATCATTACGGATAAATTATTGTATCGCTTGCCAAAAAAACAAAAACTACCTGACTAATATTTGGCGGTCCATAAATACTAAAATTACATAAATCATGGATTGAGGATAGTGGGTTTGCGGATAATTTTCAACCATTCCTGAATATTTTTATTATGCTGTTCTAAATTTTCTGCAAAAGAATGCCCACCCTTGCCATCTGCTACAAAGAATAATTCCTTCGTCTGTAATGGATGTACAACAGCAATTATACTGGCTTTACCAGGATTGGCGATAGGTGTTGGTGGCAACCCAAAATTCGTATAAGTATTATATGGAGTTGGATTTTTTAAATCCTCGCGTTTCAGCGATCTTTCTAATTCAAAACGTCCCAAAGTTAACCCATAAATGACTGTCGCATCGGACTGAAGTTTTATCTTTTGCTTTAACCTATTAAAAAAAACAGCCGCAACCCTTGGTCTTTCTTCATTTTTGCCTGTTTCTTTTTCTACAATAGAAGCCAGCGCAATAAGATCGCGGGGATTATTTAACGGAAAATCTGCTGGACGGCTGTTCCATACTTCATTTATCACTGTTTCTAGGGCAGCTTGCATACGTTGAAGCAACTTCAACCTATCTTCTGATAAAGTAAAATAATATGTTTCTGGTAAAAAGCTGCCTTCAGGAAGTTTTTCCCAATATTCCGATGTGATAATACCCTCAAGATTGGGATGATTTTGTAGTAATTGGATAATTTGGTAATTGGTTAAACCCTCAGGGATAGTGATGCGGTACTGATCCACTTGCCCTAAATAAAGTCTTCTTAAAACATCCCGGGAAGAAACTTGCCCTTTAAAAGTGTATCCGCCAGCCTTTAACGTTCGACCACCAGTTACTAGCCAATAAGTTAAAGTAAAATCTGTCGTGTTTTTAAAAACCCCTTCTTTAATTAGGGTTCTTGCAATAGACAAATTGGGCTGCCCATAAGGGATAACTATTTGGAATTCTTTGAAAATCTTATTGTTTGCAGCTGAATAGTAATGCCAATTTAAAAGAACGGCTGTAAGTAATATCACCTGAAATAGCCATCGGGCAATAGGCAGCACTAATTTCACCTATCGAGGCAGTGGTGCAAAAATTAAACTGGCATTTGTACCACCAAATCCAAATGAATTTGATAGAACATAACGAACTTGGCGTTTTTTAGCCTTATGGGGGACAAGATCAATGTCACAATTAGGGGACGGATTATCTAAATTCAGTGTCGGTGGAACAATTTGACCTTGTAGAGCCAAAATAGAAAATATTGCTTCAACACTGCCTGCGGCACCAAGCAAGTGGCCGATAGCAGATTTTGTTGAAGACATAGAAAGCTTATAGGCGGATGGCCCAAACAGCCTTTTAACGGCATTTAATTCAATTTCGTCACCAAGTGGGGTAGATGTACCATGGGCATTAATATAATCAATTTGCTCCGGTTTTATTCCTGCCCTTTTAATGGCGGCCTGCATCGCACGAAAAGCTCCATCACCATCTGGTGCAGGTGCCGTCATATGGTACGCATCCCCTGATAAGCCGTAACCGATTAATTCCGCGTAAATTTTAACTCCTCGGCGCTTGGCATGCTCTAATTCTTCTAAAACAACAATACCCGCCCCCTCTCCCATCACAAACCCATCCCGATCAATATCCCAAGGCCGCGATCCTTTTTGGGGAGTATCGTTGAAAGCTGTCGATAAGGCTCGAAGCGCAGAAAAACCAGCCAAGCCGATCCTGTTAACGGAACCTTCTGCACCACCTGCAACCATTAAATCTGCATCCCCCAACGCAATCAGCCTGGCGGCGTCTCCTAGCGCATGGGCACCGGTTGAACAGGCGGTTACCACCGAGTGATTAGGACCCTTTAAACCGAATTTGATTGAGATATTGCCAGAAGCTAAATTAATCAAACATGAAGGGATAAAAAATGGACTGACACGCCTAGGCCCTTTTTCATGCAGAACGATGGAGGATTCGTAAATACCTTGCAGTCCGCCGATCCCTGAACCTACCATGACGCCCGTTTTACAACGATCTTCTTCACTTTGAGGGTCCCATTTTGCATCTTTCAACGCTTCTGCAGCCGCAGCAATGGCATATAGAATAAATGGTTCTACTTTTTTTTGATCTTTAGGGGATAAATAGTTATCTGCAAAAAACTCATTCGGGGCATGGCCTGTAGGGATCTGCGCTGCTATCTTGCTTGGTAAATCAGCTACATCGAAAGAATCAATCTTCTTAATTCCTGATTGTCCTTGCAATAATCTTTCCCAAGTAACCTTAACCCCATTTCCCAATGGCGTTAATAACCCAAGACCAGTAACAACAACGCGCCTCAACATTTTTAATATTATCCCTGCTATATAGGGTTACAGTAGCTATTTTGAGTTTTTCTGGATATAACTGACCGCATCTTTAACGACAGAAAAACGTTCGGCTGCATCGTCAGGAATTTCACAACCAAACTCTTCTTCAAAAGCCATTACTAACTCAACTGTATCTAAGCTATCTGCACCCAAATCATCGGCAAAATTTGCATTGTCCGTGACTTTTGATTCTTCAACACCCAATTGTTCGACAATAATCCTTTTTACGCGTTGGGCAATGTCAGTCATGTTTATGTCCTATAATGTTATGGTTAAAATTCACTGTATGATATTAAAATATTAATTAATATTTGTAACCTTTAATATTTATCAAAACAATCATGTTATCTTAATGCAATTTGCTCGACGAGATCAATGGCTGAAATAAGCATCATTGCTGGTTTTACTGAAGTTACCGAAAAGTTCAAGTTTAAAATTAAATCATTGCCATCCCACCATTAATATGGAGGGTCTGCCCCGTAATATAGCTTGCTTCTTCGCTCGCCAAGAAAGCAACAGACGGACCAATATCTTCGGCTATTCCTAATCTACCCATTGGGATCTGTTGTATCAATTTATCTTTTTGTTCCTGGGTTAGTTTATCTGTCATGGGTGTCACAATAAACCCTGGCGCAATAGCATTAATCGTAATATTACGTGACGCAACCTCTAAAGCCAAAGATTTTGTCATACCTATTAATCCAGCTTTTGCCGCAGCATAATTTGCTTGCCCAGCATTTCCGGTAACCCCAACCACAGAACTGATATTAATGATTCTCCCCCAGCGGCGTTTCATCATTCCCCTTAATACTTGTCGCGCCAGTTTAAAACACACCGTTAAATTCAAATCAATAACAGATGCCCAATCTTCATCTTTCATGCGAATGGATAAATTGTCTTTGGTAATTCCTGCATTATTAACAAGGATATCAACTTCTTTCCCAAGAGCAATTTCAGCATTTTTTACCAAATTTTCAACATCGCCACCATGGCTAAGGTCAGCTACCACAAAATGGATTCGTTCTTTCAAATTGCCCGCAATTTTATTCAACGTATCAACTTTTGTTCCTGACATAATAACAGTGGCACCCTGTTGATGTAAGGAGGCGACAATAGCTTGGCCAATTCCGCCAGAAGCCCCTGTTACCAATGCTGTTTTTCCATCTAAATTAAACATCCAATTTTCCGCCTTCTATAAAAAATATTAGGTATGTGATTATTGTTGCAAAAGCCATTGAGTAATTTGGCCTATGTCAGCAATATCTGTACAATTCATAGTGGTTAAATCTTTATCAATCCTTTTGATTAATCCTGATAACACTTTACCTGCACCAACCTCAATAAATTGGTTAACATTATTTTCTTTCATCGTTAACACTGATTCCCGCCATTTGACCATTCCGACGACTTGTTCCACCAATAACAGCTGAATTTTTGAAGGATCGCTGACTGGTTTAGCGTTAATATTTGCAATAATTGGTTTGGAAGGTTTTTTAAAAGTAACACTCTTTAACGCCTCTGCCATCCGATCAGCCGCCGGTTGCATCAAAGCACAGTGGAAAGGTGCACTAACAGGAAGTAAAATAGCTTTTTTAATACCATGTTTAGGAGCTAATTCCAATGCTTTGTCGACGGTGGTTTTTAACCCACTAATGACCACTTGTCCCGGACAATTATCATTCGCAGGGGTACAAATTCCACCCTTTTCCTCTTTTACCGCTTGATTGCAGATCGCTTGGGCTATTGCTAAATCGGCTCCTAATAAAGCGGCCATTGCCCCTATACCAACCGGTACTGCTGATTGCATGGCTTGTCCACGAATCTTCAATAGCTTAGCGCTGTCCGCCAAACTAAAAACTCCTGCCACAGTTAAGGCAGTATATTCACCTAACGAATGTCCAGCCAAGAAATCTGCTTTACGGATAACCGGATAACCTACCTCCTGATCAAGCACCCGCATAAACGCCAAGCTAACAGCCATTAAAGCTGGCTGGGTATTTTCGGTTAGCATTAAGGCTGAATCTGGCCCTTCAACGATAATTTTATATAAGGATTGGTTTAAAGAACTATCTACTTCTTGAAAAACCTCCCTTGCCACAGAAAAGTTTTTTGCAAGCTCTATCCCCATCCCCACAAACTGCGATCCCTGTCCTGGAAAAATAAAAGCCAGCCCCATTTTTTCTTCTCCTTATTTTTATACCCAAAAGATTTTTAAGTCCGACCATAGTTTGATAAATTAATTAATTCTCCATGAATCTGACAACTATCCTCCGCTAAACCCAAAAAAGCAGACGCGATATCTTGAGGTGTTTGCAAACGCCCCGAATTTTCACCTGGGAAAGCTGATTTTCTCATATCTGTTCTGGTAGCGCCCGGATTGACTAAGTTCACCCGAATTTTGGTCATGCTGGTTTCAGCAGCATATATTTTTACCATCATTTCCAAAGCTGCTTTGCTGATAGCGTAAGTTCCCCAATAGGGCCTAATTTGAGTGGCAACGGAAGATGTCAAAAATATTGCCCGCCCTGCTGAAGATAACCGTAAAAGTGGGTCAAGCGCACGAATAATACGCCAGTTTGCAGTTAAATTAATTTTTAAAACTTTTTCCCACTCGCTCGGTTCAATTTGGGCAAGTGGGGTCAAGGTTCCTAAAACTGCAGCATTGCCCACCAAAATATCTAATCTTCCGAAGCGATCGTAAATAGCCTGGGTTAAGGCATCAATTTGATCGCATTGTTCTAAATCAAAAGGTAAAAGAGTGGGGTTATGTCCTTGGCTTTTAAACGTATCGTCAATTTTTTCTAAAGAACGTTGATTTTTTGAAAGCAAGATAATTTTAGCTCCAGCTTCCGCAAAAACTTGGGCAATCCCTAAACCAATTCCCCGAGAGGCGCCAGTAATTAAAGCAATCTTACCTAGCAGGCGCTGAGAGGAATTACCGCTATTCATTTGATCCAAACGCTTATTTTACAAACTATTTGGTTGATCGGTTGGGATAAATGATCTAATCACTTCAACCCCTTTATCTAAATATGGCTTAGTAAAGCTGTGTTCTAAGAATGCACGATCCTCTTGTGCTGGGAAAATCCATAACGTCAACATATATAGAAGACAAACAATGACCACTCCCCTAACTAACCCAAAAAGCAGGCCAAACCAACGATCAATAATGCTTGGTGACCCTGTAACCAAAGAATTGCCTATAGCGTATGTGATGATGAGGACAATGATCAACGTAACAAAAAATACCCCTCCCCACGCTATCAATTGGGCGGCCAAATCATTGGTGATAAAGCTTCCAACCATCGGTAAAACCAACGGAGCAACGTAAATAGCGACAACTACTGCTATTATCCAAGCCAAAAGACCTAAGATTTCTTTAATAAAACCGACGCTGAAAGCTAAAATTCCAGAAATAACTAAAATAACCATAACGATGATATCGACCCAATTCATTTCCCTCTCCTTAAGCTAACCCTACGTTATAAATTTATTTCTGGATTATTCATCAGTTTCAGTAATATTCCCAATGTGGCAATTTCTTTGGTTTTAATCAAGTGTTCTATTTCTTTCATTTGCCCCTTAGGTTGGGTAGGAATATAAGATGTGTGAAAGCCTAACTTAACCGCTTCTTTTAGTCGAGCATTTATATGCCCAACGCTACGTATTTCGCCCCCTAAACCAACTTCGCCAAAAATGACCAATTTGTCATTTACAGCCTTTTTAAGGGCGGAAGACATTAAGGCAGCTGCCACCGCTAGATCAGCGGCAGGTTCTTGGATACGTAATCCGCCTGCCACATTCAAGTAAATATCATATGCTCCAAGTGGCAACTGGCACCGAGTTTCTAAAACTGCCAGTATCATCGATAATCTCGAAGAATCCCACCCCACAACGGAACGGCGGGGGGTTCCAAACGAGGAAGGAGATATTAACGTCTGAATTTCCATTAATACCGGCCTTGTACCCTCAACTCCAACAAAAATACAACTGCCCGCGATTGGCAAACGGTCTTTGATAAAAAGGGCTGAGGGATTGATGACTTCTTTTAAGCCAAGCTCGGTCATTTCAAAAACCCCAATTTCATCAGTCGCACCAAAGCGGTTTTTAACCGTACGCAATATGCGGAATTGGTGATTGCGTTCTCCTTCAAAATATAATACGCAATCAACCATATGTTCCAAAACTCGTGGTCCTGCGATTGCCCCCTCTTTCGTTACGTGACCTACCAAAATTAAGCATATATCTTTTTGCTTGGCCAAACGGATCAATTCAGAAGCACAAGTCCTTACCTGCGCCACGGTACCTGGAGCAGATTCAAGCGCGTCCGTATACAATGTTTGGATTGAATCAACCACCAAGACGGATGATTTTGGCATTTTATCCATGGCTTGCAGGATAGTTTGTAATTCATTGTTAGCAGCCAACAAGATATTTCTATTGCTAATTTCCAGACGCCGGGCCCTCATCCGGATTTGTTCAATCCCCTCCTCACCTGAAATATAGTAATAAACCAGTTCTTGTTGTTGGTTATGTTGAGATAAAGCGGCCAACACTTGCAACAATAGAGTGGATTTGCCAATCCCTGGATCACCACCGACCAGAATTGCTGAACCTTGCACCAACCCGCCACCGCATACCCGATCAAATTCGCCCAACCCACTTTCTAACCTTAAGGCTGGCACCGTAGTGCCTACTAAATCATGAAATTGAATATTGTCAGCTTTCGTTTTAGAAAGATGTTTTTTAATTTTTCCTTGCACCGCAATGGGTGCTTCTTCTGTAATGCTATTCCAAGCACCGCATTCATCACACTTACCACCCCATTTCCGAAAACGGGTGCCGCAATTTTGGCATTGATAAACCATGGCATTCATTTAATTTTTCCAGAACAATTTACGAAAACATTTGACCAGGTATTTTGATTGGCCCTTCTGCACGCCCATGAATGAATTGATCAACATATTCATTATGAGAATAGTCCATTTCCCTGACAGGGCCCTGCCAAACAACTTTACCTTGATAAAGCATAATGACCCGGTGAGCAATCTTCCGCGCACTCGCCAAATCATGGGTAATTGAGACCGCTGTGGCTCCTAATTTTTGCACCGTTTGGATGATTAAATCATTGATGACAGCGCTCATAATGGGATCTAAGCCTGTGGTTGGTTCATCAAAAAACATAATTTCCGGTTTTGTCGTGATCGCGCGGGCTAATCCTACCCTTTTCTGCATGCCACCCGATAATTCTGCCGGTGACAAATCCGCAACCAACGCATCCAAACCCACCGTTTGCAAATTCTTAATTGCTTCCTGTTTTGCCTCCATCCGTGTTATTTTGGTTGTTTGCAACAAACCAAAAGCCACGTTTTCCCAAACTTTCAAACTATCAAATAAGGCTCCACCTTGAAACAACATCCCAATCTTTTTTAAATGCTTTTCCCTGGCCTTCCAAGGTTTCCCAACCATTTCTTCCCCATCGATTTTAATACTGCCTTGATCGGGCTGAAGAAGACCCAGAATACATTTTAATAATACTGATTTTCCGGTACCAGATCCCCCAATAATCACGACTGATTCACCGGGCATAATATCCATGTCTACGCCCTGAAGAACTTCCTTCTTTCCAAAGCTTTTATATAAATTCCTGATGGAAATCTTAGATGTCAAATCGGTCATATAGCAAAGAAAGCCTCTGTTAAGAAATAGTTGAATATTAAAATAAAAATAGAACTGGCAACAACCGCTTTGGTGGTTGCCATCCCCACCCCCTGCGCCCCGCCCTTGGAATAATATCCGTAATAACAACCCATCAATGTGATAATGAGGCCAAAAACCCCTGCCTTAACTAATCCAGAAACCACATCCATCACTTGCAAGAAACCCACTGTATTGTTTAAATAAGCCGCAGGATTAAAACCCAATTTGTAAACGCTAACCACATACCCGCCCAGCACGCCAATAATATCCGCAATTAAAACCAATAAAGGCAACGTAATCAGACCTGCAATGATTCGGGGGACAACCAAATATTTCATGGAATTGGTCGAAAGGGTTGCCAAAGCATCAATTTGCTCCGTTACACGCATCGTACCCAATTCAGCGGCAATAGCCGCACCAATCCGCCCCGCAACCATTAGCCCCGCCAAAACAGGTCCTAATTCACGGGTAATAGAAACGATAATTACGTTGGGGATAGCGGATTCCGCCCCCCCAATCCTTGAAAAACCTGTATAACTTTGTAAAGCGAGAACCATGCCTGTAAAAATAGCAGTTAATCCCACCACCGGTAAGGAATAAAAACCAATTTCGATCATTTGTTTGATAATTAATCGCGGATAAAAAGGCGGATATAAACAATGACCGACAGCTTTCAGGCAGAAGGTCACTAAATTTCCCAATGCCTCTAATCTGTTGATTGTTGTCCTACCTATTGATGCGGGAAACCTTTGGATAAACACTTGTGATTTAACCTATATATTCACGTTGATACCGATTACCAAGTGAGGTTAGCATTTCATAACTTATTGTTCCAGCAAAAGAAGCTATATCATCAATTGGTTGATGAGTACCGATCAATTCAACCTCATCCCCTTCTTGCATTAAATGTTCGGGTAATGAAGTGATATCGATCGTAATTAAATCCATGGAGATCCGTCCGATAATCGGTAATTTAAAATCCTTAAATCGCACATACCCTTTATTGCTCAAGCTGCGCAAAATGCCATCGGCATAACCGGCAGCAATGGTTGCAAGCCGACCCGCATGGGGATATTGATAGGTGCCATTATAACCAACCTTACAGCCCGCCCTAATTGTCCTTATTTGAATAACCGGGATTTTTAAACTGATGACTGGCAACATCGGATTTAGTTTGGTTGGCGTCGGATTGCCACCCCATAAAGCAATACCTGGGCGCACCATATCAAAATGATAGGCTTTCCCAAGAAATATCCCAGATGATGCCGCCAACGAGAATTGGGCAGGATAAGCTTTCAATTGATTTTGACAATTTGTAAAAATATTCAATTGGTTAATATTTGAAGGATTATCAGGTTCATCGGCGCTGGCCAAATGGCTTAGGAACAAAGCAACTGGAAATGTTAAATGGGCCTTAATTTCCGTTAGTTGTTCTTGAACGAAACCTAATCGATTGATCCCGCTATCGATATGAATAACAGCTTTTGTTTTAACTGGCTGGTTTTGCAGCCAGTTTTTCCATAACTTGATTTGGCCCATTGTATTTAATACGGGAGTTAATTGGTGCGATTGGAAAAAAGATAAATTTTTAGGGGATGGGCCATACAATATATATATCTGCACATCGTTTTTAACAAGGTTCCTTAAGATGATCCCTTCATCAACAGTGGCCACGAAAAAATGCCGGCATCCTTGAAGGTAAAGATAAGGCGCAATTTTATGAATCCCTAATCCATAGGCATCCGCTTTGACAACTGCGGCGACCACAGCAGGTTGGGCCATTTGTATGATGCGCTGATAATTTTGGCCAATGGCCGCTAGATTAATAACCAGTTTTGCTTTCATTTAACTTTATATTTTATTTTATTTGTCTGCGTTCATTGAGAGGCTGATGTTGCCGATCCATATTACCAAAACGGGTTAATGAGCCGTCAAAGAACAATTCAACCGTACCGATTGGACCATGGCGTTGTTTCGCAATGTTAAGTTCTGCAATATTATGGACTTTAATGCCTCTTTCCTTCCAACGTTCATAACGAATGTTAAATTTGCCTTCATCTTCTTCGTTGCGTTGTTTCGGTTGTTCCCGCTCATGATAATATTGCTCCCGGTAAATAAACATGACCACATCTGCATCTTGTTCGATAGAGCCTGATTCGCGTAAATCAGCCAATTGCGGCCGTTTATCTTCCCTTGTTTCCACGGCACGACTTAACTGGGAAAGGGCAAGAACAGGCACGTTTAATTCTTTGGCAACCGCTTTCAACCCCCCTAGTTATTTCTGAAACTTCTTGAACTCGGTTATCAGATCTGACGGGCCCTGAGGATTGCATTAATTGTAAATAATCGATCACGATTAGGCCGAGCCCATATTGTCTTTTAACCCTTCTTGCACGGGTACGAAGAGAGGCTACACTTAAGGCAGGTGTGTCGTCTATGTACAAATTTAATTTGTTCAATTGCTTTGAGACTTCAATTATTTTCAGAAAATCATCGCCTTTAATATCGCCACGGCGAATACGATCCGAAGAAATTTCGCTTCTTTCGGCTAAGATTCGGGTCGCTAACTGCTCAGATGACATTTCGAGGGAGAAAAACAAGGTGACAGCACCGGCGGATGTGGGATCTACACCTTTTTTATCACCAGGTTCTAGCTTATATGCCTCAACCGCATTAACCGCAATATTCATTGCTAATGCCGTTTTACCCATCGATGGCCGACCTGCTAAGATAATCAAATCGGAGGGATGCAATCCCCCTAGCTTGCGATCAAGATCAACTAATCCAGTGGTAACACCAGCAATTTTGCTAGTCCTACTGGCAGCGGCTTCCGCCGTTTTAATCGCATTATTTAAGGAAATGTAAAAAGGTTGAGCTTTAGATTCAATTTGACCGGTTTCTGCCAAGCTATATAAATTTTGCTCAGCCATCTCAATCTGCTTATGGGCGTTTTTTTCAGGCTCTTGAAAAGAAAAAGCCTGATTAACTACTTTTTCTCCAACATCAATGAGTTGTCGGCGGATGAACAAATCTTGAATTTGGCGCGCGAAATCTTCCGCATTAATAATACTAATGACGGAGTCTTTTAATTGGGTTAGATATTTGGATCCACCCTGGCCCTTTAAAACCTCATCTTGGTCGAATTGGTTTTTTAAAGTCATGACATCGGCGATTTGTCCGCTTTGGATTAAACGGCCAATAGCCTGATATATTCGTCCATGCAAAGGATCAGAAAAATGCTCAACTTTAAGAAATTCGGCAATTTTCTCATATACTAGGTTATTGACTAGCAAGGCCCCCAAAAATGCTTGCTCAATCTCATAATTAATTGGCAGATCTCTATCTTTCGTCAAGGGTGCTTGCTCTTTCATCAATAACCCCTACAGGTAGATTTTTACCTTATAAACATTCGTTGCGCTAATAATAATGGCAGATTACCCATATTGGACAATCTGCCATCAATAATGTAGCAGTTTTTAAGCTTCTGTCGTTTCTTCTTCAGCTTTTTCTTCAGTTTCTTCCAAAACAAACTCGTTTTGGATGTTACTTGCTTCTTTGCGATCACTGTTCCTAGGGATATAGCCGCCATTTTTCTGTTGCGCGGCAGCCTCTTCTAAGGATTGGGCAATATTAGCTGTTGCTTCAATTTTGACTTCGGGATGCAGTTGCACCTGGATAGGATATAAGCCAAGGGCTTTAATTGATTTATTCAAAACAATCTGTCTTTTATCGACGGTAAATCCCATTTCAACAATAGCATTGGCTAAATCACGCACCGTGACCGAACCATATAACTGACCAGATTCACCGGCTTGGCGGACAACCACTACCGTAAGATTTTGCATTTTTGCAGCAACTTTTTCTGCTTCTTGCTTACGCTGTAAATTCGTGGCTTCTAATTGTTGGCGCTGCCCTTTAAAGAATTCCAGATTTTTATCTGTCGCCCGCAATGCCTTTTTCCTGGGCAATAAAAAATTCCTGGCAAAGCCAGCCTTAACATTAACCACTTCGCCCATTTGGCCAAGCTTTTCAACACGTTCTAAAAGAATAATTTGCATATTATCACCCTTACTTATTTCACGACATATGGCAGTAAGGCTAAAAAGCGGGAACGTTTGATAGCCTGGGATAACACACGTTGCTTCTTACAAGAAACTGCACTAATCCGACTGGGGACGATTTTCCCCCGTTCGGACACAAATTTTTGAAGCAACCGCACATCTTTATAATCAATCTTCGGTGCTTTATCGCCTGAAAAAGGACATATTTTCCGACGACGGAAAAACGGACGTCGGGTGTTGCCACCTTCGCGACCACCGGATTGGCTTGAATAATCTTCTTGTTGTGGTGCCGGTTTCATGAATTTTCTCCGCTATCGATAAGGTTGATTTCCGTTTCAGAATCAGCGTTTTCAGAGCGAGGTTTAAATGAACCTTCCCGTGAATATTCACGGTTACGGCTTTGCATCATTGCCGATGGCTCGGTTTCCAATTCTTCGACCTTTATGGTTAAATGACGCAGCAAATCTTCACTTAAACCCATGTTGCGCTCCATTTCCAAAATGGCCGCTGGCGGGGCATCTAAATTAAAAAGAACATAGTGACCTTTTTTATTCTTCTTAATTGCATAAGCAAGATTCCTCAATCCCCAATATTCTTTCTTTGTTACTTGGCCACCTTGGGTGGTAACAATTGACGAAAAACGCTCAACCAAACTATCAACTTGTGAAGTTGTTAGATCTTGGCGGGCAATAAAAATATTCTCATATAAAGCCATAAAATCTCCCTATGGATTGTGTTCAATCTGATTTTTACAGATATAGCCAATTAGATAATTATATACATACTGGCAAGGAGCTAAAATAATTAGCAGCACCGCAGGGTAACGATTTGCTTTTCATAAAGCAAGGATAAAAACGGCCTATATTATTTAATTTGATTTTTGTCAAAAAGAACAAAAGCTATTTAACGAAGTCTTTTCGTGAATCGCAACCTGATCGGCACACCACGCATATCAAATTCATCCCGCAATCTGTTCACAAGATATTTTTGATAGGATTCCGGAAGATTTTCTGTCAGGTTTGATAATATCATGAGTGTTGGCGGGCGGGTACTGGTTTGTTTAATAGCCTTAATATTCCATTGACGCCGGCTTACAAGCGGTGGCGGCATATTATCAATTGATTGACCCAACCATTGATTTAGTTGTTGATTCGTGAAAGACATGTTCCAAACATCGTAAATCTGAATAACTTCTTGAAGCAATAATTCTAAATTAAAAGAGGTTTTTGCTGAAACAGGCACAAAACGTATCCCCCTGCTCTGAGGAAGAGAATTTTCTAATTTTTTACGGAAATTAACCATAAAACTATTCTTGTCGGAAATAAGATCCCATTTATTTAAAGCAATAATAAGGGCTTTGCCTTCTTTCTCCGCTTGATTAGCGATTGATAAATCTTGTCCTTCCAATCCCGAATTAATATCAACAACCAGGACAACAATATTTGCTTGTTTAATGGCTTTTTCAGTTTCGTCAGTTGAAATTCTCTCAAGTTCATCAAGAACTTTTGCCTTTTTCCGTAACCCGGCTGTATCGATTAATTCCAATTGATGACCACGATAGTTCCATTTTAGCCAAATGGTATCCCGGGTTGTTCCTGCTTCCGGGCTGGTAATAAGCCTTTCTTCTTTAAGAAAGGCATTAATTAAGCTCGATTTACCAACATTCGGCCTACCAATAATGGCTAATTTAATTGGAAAAACTTTTTTTTCTTCAGCGTTCAGTGCAATCGATAAAGAAGGGGAAGCTGTTAAGAATTTTTGATAACCTTGATAAATTGTCTGGTAAAGATCTGCTAAGCCAAGGCCGTGCTCTGCCGAAACAAACAACCCTTCCCCTAAACCAAGGTTATTTAAAGAGGATATTAAATCCGGGTCTATTTTTCCTTCAATTTTGTTGGCAACCGCGCGGATCGGCTTTGAAAGTTTCCGTAACCGGTTAGCAATATCCCTATCCTCACCAATGACCCCCACCCGGCCGTCAACAACAAATAGTATTAAATCTACATTCTTTAAAACATCCCAGCTAATCGTTTGGGCTTTAGCAGATAAGGGGCTAGAAAAATGATTTTGGAAACCAGCCGTATCAACCAGTTTAAACTCCATATCCCCCCAACTGACAGTTTCTTCTTGCCAGTCACGGGTAACGCCCGGCTGATCATATACAATGGCGGCTTTATGGCCAACTAATCTATTAAAAAGTGTCGACTTGCCGACATTCGGTCTGCCAACGATGGCAACAGTAAAATGAGTCATGTATGGTATGGGTGAATGTCCGTTAAATTATTAAAATATAAAGGTAATTTCATTTACTTGTTTTGGCAAGAAACTGTGGTCGCAACATAATAATGACTATTTAGCACCCACCCGCAAAGCTAGTTTTTATAATTTATTGCTCCGCAAAACATTTATTTAAAAGCTATGATAGTGCCATTCTTCATTGTTAATAACATAATGTTGTTAACAATAATCGGAGCCATAACGAATCCATTATTGATTTTTTGCTTTGATATCAAATGGCCATCTTGGGGAGAAAGATAAAGAATTTCCCCAACCGAATTGGTGATGATAAGATTTTCCTGTGCAATAACCGGCCCAAACCACTGAATATCCTGCCGTGTCTGTTTTTTATCCAAAAAATCAGGCAAAGATTTAGACCAATAGACGCGCCCACTGCCACGTTGAACAGCCAGCAATTCCTTACGGTCAGTTAAAATAAACAAATGATCCCCTGCTATCCAAGGCGTCTGGTCAGAGCCAATCTGCAATTCCCACTGACGCCCTCCCCGTATGAGATCAAAAGCTACCAATAACGAATTATGGTTAATGACCAGTACTAATTCCTTATCAATGATAACCCCTGCTTTAACGCTGCTAAGATTAGCAACCGACCCACCAAATTTGGAGGCGCTAATGCTGTCAGTCCACAACAACTGGCCGGTCTCTGCCCTTAACCCGAATATTTCCCCTGAATTAAATGCCACAACCACTATGTCTCCGGCAACAGCAACCGCCGGTGATCCAACCAATGTTGGATTTTCTTGTGAGCCTTTATAAAACCATAAAATACCGCCAGTATCTTCTTCTAGAGCAACCAAACGGCCGTCCATAGTGGTAATGAAGATTTTTTTATTATATAAGACAGGACTAGAATGAATAGGAGCCGCAAGATATGTTGCCCATAGTTTTTTCCCATTTTTAGCATCAAGAGCTATTATTTTGCCAAAAGGACTTGCGAGATATAGTGTCAGCCCATCTTCCTTTACGGATAATCCTACCCCCGTAAATTCATCTGTTTCCCCGTAAATTTTTAAATTCAGCCGCCATTTAATTCTTCCCGTACCTAAATCAAGGGCTGAAACAAACATATTACCATTGACGATGAAGACGCTGTCATTCGCTACCACAGGCCCAGTTAATAAAAAATGTCGCCCGTCTTGCCCAAGGCCAATATTAGTCCGCCAAAATTCTTTAGGTTGGTCCGTAAAAGATAAATGATCAGGATTATGGCTTGCATTTGCATGAAACTGGGGCCAGTTTACTAAATTTTTCGGAGATGGCAAAATAATCTTTGTATGAGCCAATTCCCGATCACCTTCCGTACGACCTAATTCTTGTAAAACATCGATTCGTTCGCCCGGCAAATGGGGTTGTTTCTTCTCAGCACCCCACCAACCACAAGCTGATAATGTCAATAAAAACAGGCCTGATACAACCCAACCCTTGCAATGACTTCCCATTAACGAACCTTTCATCTTCAAATCTGAATTAATCATTCCAAACGCCCTAATTAGATTATTCAATTGTTTTTAACAATTCCGTTAACCGCCGACGCATATTAACAGGAGCGTTCGGATTGTCTATTATCCTTATAATCCCCTGCTTGGCCTCTAAGATTTGCCCAAGTTTCAGATGAAGCAAGATTCGCACCTCATTAATGGATAGGGCTAAAGCAAGAGGGGTGGGAGCTTTTAAAGACTTTTCCAAGGTTCTATTCATGTCGGCTAAGCTATCGGCATTTATTTCCGGCATTCCAATAAGCAATAAAGCCTGTTTGATCATGGATAGTTGACGGTAGGGATAAAATACCCCTTGATCTTCGCTAATACCCTTATAAAGATTGATCGCTGCTTCTAGCTTACCCGATTTAACACGCAAAGCTGCTAATTCAAACCTTGCCAGCATAGAGTAGCCGTCTTCATACTTCACCAGATTTAGTAATAAATCTTCAGCGTTGGTGTAATTCCCGGAGGCAATGATGTCTTGTGCATTTTGATATATTATTGCCCTTTCATACTGTCGGTTTTCCTGCTGTTGCCGCCACCAAACCAGAATAACAGTTAGTAAGATGATCGCTAAAATTATCGTTAGAAGCCAAGATCCGTATTTCTTCCAAATTTTAGACATTTGGTCACGACGGATATCTTCTTCAATTTCTCTAAAAATTTCATTCAAAAGTATCTCTCCTATCTTTGCGGCATTATCTTATCGCAGTGGGACAAGAATTAAAAAACCTTTTTTTAATTAAATTTGGTGTGCCAACATTGGCGCAACATTATTCCAGTTACAATTTTTTAAGCTAAAATAGATTGCGTCCAATCAAAATATAGCCATATCCCATTGGATAAGAAAATTCTCAGCAAAATTAAACTTGGATTATAGATACGAATTTTGCAAATCAGGCAAGATACTTTTTGCATTATTTGTGATTAAAAAACTTGCTCTTCACTAAAATTTATATTTAGTATTAATAGTATATTGTTTAAAAAATAACACAACATATAGCATGTTTTATTGGCAAACCTTTCGCGCAACAACCAACAAAGAAGTAATAGAAATGGCCTGGACAGATCAACGCGTAGAAATGCTTAAGAAATTTTGGTTACAAGGGTTTTCTGCAAGTCAGATTGCTAAAAAGCTTGGGGGAGTTACAAGAAATGCGGTCATCGGCAAAGCCCATCGGATGGGTTTAACAGGAAGGCTGTCCCCCATTAAACGTCAAGAAGTGAAAACTTCAATTGAAATTTTTCAAACTGATTTAAAGCCGTTAGCAGATACGCAAGCTATTAAAAAACCTTGTATGTGGCCAGTCGGTGACCCTAAACAGTCGGATTTTCATTTTTGTGGCCACGACTCGGAAGTTGGAAGACCTTATTGTACCGAACATTGTGTTATTGCATATAACCGAAAACATGAGTCAGCCGCATAAAAATTTATCGTTTAAATCTTATTTATTAAAAACGGTTTAAATCATAAGGCATTACTGAAAAAACATTCTCAGCAGCCTTACTTGAGGCTCTGCTAAGTTTTATATGATGATGGTGCTGGCTGGCCTAGATCTTGCATGGCTGGTAAATCGACATAATATTGACGACTTGCAGTTTCCGTTACCCCTTGAATCCCTACCAAAAGCATTCCCGGCTTATTCGGATCATCTACGCTAAGGGGTAACGTCATTCTTTCATAAACCAAGTATTTCTCACCACGTCGCTTAAGATTTACCCGATAAAAATTTGGAGCAGCTGTTTTGGCCGCCTCTTTAAAAGCATGGATAGTTGCATGACGTTGAAAATTATCACTTAGTTCGTTGGCCCAATGCCCCTGAAGACTACATCTGCTGATTTTATCAAGTTCCGCACCGCTTAAGCGGTAGCGAAAAAGAAATGGCTGGTTACCTGTGGGATCAGGGTAAATTTCAATTAGCAAAATCCAGCCCAACATAAAAACCAAGTCCACCGGGTTAACATCCGAACGTGCAGGCATAAGCCGCCCATTTCGTAAATTATTCCAGTAATCAAATAATTTCATTAATTTGTTGTTCTGTATTTCAGCCAAGCTCAGAACAGCCATTTCACCTTCGATTATATCATTTTCTTCAGCCATTCTAAATCCTCAGTATCTATGAATTAGAGGGTAGGGTATCTGCTAATTATTAACAAAAGGTTAACAAATTATTTCCAATGAAGTCTTTTGCTATTCTGTTTTCTTTTCCAATATTGCTCCAAAGAAACCATCTGTGTGATGGGTAAACGGTAAAAGTTTTAGATAATCTTCATTTTTTTGTGTCAAAGGCATTAAAGAAATTAGCTGGTGATAGTGAAGCCAGTCAGCAATTTTATAAAGTTTAAAGGACTGAGATTTTTGTAAAAATTTGTTAACAACGGCTTCGTTTTCCAAACTAAACAATGAGCATGTTGAATAAACAATTTGCCCCCCCTTTTTAACTAATTGTGCAGCATCCATTAAAAGCTTTTCTTGAATTGCGGATAAATCTTTGAGTTGAGATTCCTCTACCCGCCATCTTGCTTCTGGATTGCGCCGCCATGTGCCACTACCGCTGCAAGGAGCATCAATCAAAACAAGATCAAAATTTTCGATATGCCTTTTCATCCATTGATTAGCATCTTCAGGAAGCAATTGGCATTTTGCATTATGTACCCCCGCCCTAGCCAGTCTTTTACGCGCCCTTTCAAGCCTATCTTCATGAATATCCAAAGCAAGGATAAAACCTTTATTTTGCATCATTCCAGCTAAAGCTAAGGTTTTTCCGCCTGCTCCTGCACAAAAATCTAGCACCCGCATCCCGGGTTTTACCTGGGTTAATAAAGCAATAATTTGAGAGCCTTCATCTTGAATTTCCACCTCCCCTTTTTGAAATTCTGTTGATGCGGTAATACTAATCTTATTTTTTATGCGCAAACCCCAGGGAGAATAAGGGGTTAAATTTACAGGAATTTTTTGTTCTGCTAATCTACGATAAATATCTTCTTTCTGAGCTTTAAGGGTGTTAACCCTTAAATCTAAGAAAGCTTGCTCAGAAAAGCTGCTTAACAATTCTTTTAAAACATGTGGATATTCAAGAGAAAGCAATTGGTAAACCCATTCAGGCACTTCAAAACGGACATATTCCGGTCCATTCATTAGTTTTTCTGCCCATTTGTGTCGTGCCAATATTTCAAGTAATTTTATTTCAGGTGCAGAGAGCATTTCTGGGCCAAATTGTTGGCCAAAATGGTTTTTTATCCTTTCAAAAGACTGATTTTTAATAACACTGAGATAGGTCAGCACCAACAAACGAATTCGTTCCAATTGATTTTTTGGAAATACATTCGTTTGATTGATTACCCAATGCAACCTTGCATGGTGGCGCAGAACATCATAAACGAAATCACCCATATGGCGCCGATCATGACTGCCCATAAAATGATTGGCCCGAAAAAAAGATGTGCAAATTCTATCTGCAGCCTTACGTGTACTATATATTTCCTCTAGTAAAACAATAACGGAGTGGATAAATGGCGCTTCTCTCATCTTTGGCCAACTTTTGTATTGTTGATATTTTTATACACTTTCTGCACCTTAAAAATCTCCTTTGCAAGTTAGTTTATAATAAAAAGCTTTAATTGTTTCATAAGACAGAGGCTTTAATTCTACTTTCGTTCAATGAATATTTTTACTGCAGCATTTTTACAAGTTGCTTTAATCACCATAACGCAAGGATATTTTTAATGCACTGTTCTTAATCTTTTAGTAACCGTATCGGTTTTAGGATGTTTTTTTATAATTTAGTACGTTAGTATTGCATCATGCCTAAACCATTTAAAATTTTATTTTTGATAGAACTGCTACTCTTACCTATTTTATGGGGCTGTACTTCTTCGAAAAACGATAGTTTAACTTCCACACAATCTTCTTCTAACCTCGATGAAAATTTATTAGAAGAAGGGATTATGGATGTTATCGATTTGCATCTTGAGGTCAGCGATCCGAAAACTCTGGTTGAACGGGCATTGAAAGGGGTTATCCAGCAATCTTCTTCGCTAAATATTATTACATATAAGAATGCGATTTTATTAGAAAAAAATCATCAATTTTTGGCTCGCTTTACATCTCCATATTCGCAAGATACGGAAGAATGGGTTAATTTTGCTAACACAATAATTGCCAAGGCGCGGCAATCTGATCCCCAACTATCTGCCATGAGCCAGGATAGTTTGCACAAGGTTTTCTTTAACACCATACTAAAATCCTTGGATCCCTATTCAAGATATGTAGATCCTTTTGAAGCCCACGTTAACAGATTGATGCGCGAAGGAAATAATCTAGGCATTCTAATATCAAAGAACCCTACCGGAATTGTGATTGCAGCCCTTATAGCCCAAGGCAGTGCTGCAAATGCAGGGTTAAAGAAGGAAGATTACATCATAGCTATCAATGGCAAATCTTTGCATGCACTGGACATTCCCCAAATTTATCAATTATTATATGATCCAAGTCTTAATCCTCTTTCCTTAACTATTCAGCGCGATAGTTCCACGCCCTTTGAAATTACGATTGATCAATCACATAACAAAAATACATCGGTCAAGGTTTTTGTTCAGGACAAAATCCTTTACATAAAAATTACTAATTTCAACGAATTAACCGTACCACTTATATTGGATAAAACCACTCCTATCCTGGCAAATATGCAACAAGATTTAGAAGGTGTTGTTTTAGATCTACGCAGCAATCCGGGGGTCTACTATTGCCAGCCGTTGAAGCGGCTGACTTATTCCTCGATCAAGGTGTTATCACTATTGTCAAAGGGCGCAATCCACAAAGTTATCAATTTTTTGAAGCAACAGAGGGTGATCATTTCCATCGTTTGCCCACGGTAGTTATCATTAATGGCAGAAGTGCCTCTGCTGCAGAGATTCTTACCGCGGCTTTAAAGGATAATAAAAGGGCGATCATCATTGGTTCCACTTCCTACGGGAAAGGAACCGTCCAAACTATCCCCTCCCTATCAAATAACGCAGAAATATCCATTACCTGGGCAAATTTTTATTCGCCTAACGGTAGCCCCATTAATATTAAAGGAATTATTCCTCACTTTTGTACCCAGGATATAGTTGAAACAACCATTGACAAGCAACTAGAAGGCTATTACTTGCAAGAAAAGCCATCGAACGCAACATGCGCTAAAAGCACGGCGGTACGCAACATAGAGGAATTGGTTGCCAAGAAATTAATAAAAAGTGGAAGATTTGCACAGCTATTACTTCAGTGAATTTGGCAAGTTATCCAATAAAGGCCTCACCCTTTATCAATAATACGGCTTTACCCAATAAAAAAACTTGCCTCAGCTAAATCATCTATTTAATTTTGGCTTCTTTGAAGTCCACATGCTTCTTAACTACCGGATCATATTTACGGAATTGCAATTTTTCTGTTGAGGTGCGGGGATTCTTTTTGGTAACGTAGAAGTAACCCGTATCCGCCGAGCTAACTAATCTGATCATTACACGACCTGTTTTTGCCATAGAAATAAATCCCTTATCCGGTTAAAATAACACAAAGCGACTGCAGAAGAATTATGTGGTTTCCATATTCTGTCAAGCAAAATTCAACAATATTTTACTAAAAAACGTTTTAGTGGGTTTTATAGCGCAATTTTATGAAACAATAACTGACTGATCATTATCAGCAGGTTTTTGTTTAGCATCTAACAGTGCTTTTTCAGCTTTCTGTAAAAAACTGCCAGAAGTTAAGTTGGCCCCAGAAGATGAGGTAATGCCTAAAGAAATTTTTATTTTAATTGCCTGTTGATCTTGAAACAAAGACTGCTTTACTAAATATTGTCTCAGTTTTTTTGCAAATTGTACGGCAACTTCCGTTGGGGTATCCATCGTTAAAATTGCCAAATCATGAGAACCCATACGGATCAATAAATCTGAAATCGATATATAGGCAGAAATTTTTTTACCTATTTCACCCATCATCTTCTCTATGTCCGCAAGGGATGTTTTAGGGGTTGTCCCCTCACCTATAAAATCAATCGACATCATGATCAAGGAAACCGGCCTCGCCATTTGTATAGCATTCTTAATGGAGCCTTCTAAATATCGGAGTAAATATTTTTTATTATAAAGACCTGTTGAATGGTCAATAAAAGTTGCAGAAACGCTCATGTTCTGCAATGACTTTAATCTTTCTGAGCAGGAGCTTTTTCTTAATTGTGTCTTGCAGCGTAATAATACTTCAGCTTTTTCGATGGGCCTCAAGAAATAATCACTTGCACCCATATCTAACCCAGCTACAAATTTTAATAATTGGCTTTCATCACCGGTCAATAAAATGGGTATACGGCGGGTTAAGTCTTCTGACCTTAAAAAAGATAAAAGTTCTAGATTTTTATTATTTTCCAAGCCTAAACTTAAAATAATTAGAGAATAATCATGGGTATGGATTGCTTTAACTACATCTTGATCGTTATTTATATAGGTAACTTTGCTTTTGACGTCTTCTAAAGTTTTCTTTATCTTCTCCCCAGTTGAGCCGGATTCATGGATAAGTAAGATGTCATCATAGGCAAGATCATCCTCAATGCTTGTATTGCTGCTTGGAAGCAGATAAAAATCGCCTAAGGTTTTTTCTCTGGTATTTAGCTCATCAAGTAAAAATTTAAGCTGCAAGAGGGAACGTACCCTTGCGAATAAAGCAATGTCATTAATCGGCTTCGTTAAGAAATCATCTGCCCCTACCTCTAAACTACGCACGCGATGTTGGATGTCACCGAAGGCAGTTATCATTACCACTGGTAAATCAGCTATCACACTATTAGAACGTATCCGTTGACATACTTCAAATCCATCCATTTCCGGCATCATCACGTCTAATAAAACCAAGTCCACATGCTGCTGATTAAGTATATCTAAAGCTTTCTGACCTGAATTAACCAAAATCACCTGGAAATTTTCAATAACTAATTTCGCTTCTAATAAGCGTAGATTTGGGAGGATGTCATCAACAACAAGAATACATGCTGGCATAAAATTAATCTTTCTTCGCAGATGCAGCAAGATGATGCTGGATTGTTTGTAAAAATGGCACAATGGATATAGGCTTGGCAATATAGCCTTCACAGCCGCTTTCTCTTATTCGTTGTTCATCGCCTTTCATGGCAAAGGCCGTAACAGCTATAATGGGAATTTTCTTTAGTTTTTCATCATCTTTAATCCATTTTGTTACTTCAAGACCCGAAATTTCTGGAAGTTGAATATCCATTAATATTAAGTCAGGGAAGTGCATATGGGCAAGTTTAAGTGCTTCAATTCCTTGTCTAGCTTGAATAATTTCATATCCCTGGGCTTCAAGCAAATCGTTGAATAAGCGCATATTCAGCTCATTATCTTCAACAATCAAAATTTTCTTTTTTATTGGGATTTTATTCATTTTTAGAAACTTGTATGACCCTTTAATAAATTTCCTTATGGAGATTGATTGCCGCAAATTTTATTGATCAATTACCCATTGTAATCCGGCATTTTCCTGTCTTATATTCTCTATTTTATTTGCACATCAGGATTAGGAATTACAAAGCCTGGTTGCTGCTGGGTAATACAATGAATACCGCCACCACCTTTGAAAATATCAATTGCAGGAACCTGAAGCACTTTTCTACCCGGATATAGTTTGCCAATAGCTTCAAAGGCCTTGTGGTCTTGATCATCTTTAAATGATGGCATGATGATTGCCCCATTTGCCAAATAAAAATTTAAATATGATAACGACATCCGACGTCCATCTGATAAATTTTGTGGGGCTGGCTGCTCTATCTCAACGATATTAAATTCTCTGCCTTTAGCATCCTTGGCTGATTTAATCCTATTAATATTTTCTTGTAAAACATGATAATTGCCATCCCTTTTATCAGGGGTGGTCAGCATACAGAGAGCGGCTGGTTTAAAGAAACATGCAATCTCATCAACATGCCCGTCAGTATCATCATCTTGTAAACCACCCGCTAACCATATGACCTTTTGAATTCCTAAATATTCTTTAAAAATTTCTTCAATATCTTGTTTATCCATATTAGGATTACGGTTTGGATTAAGCAAACAACTTTCCGTCGTGATCAGCGTACCCTCGCCATCCACATGGATTGCACCACCCTCCATTACCATGGGTGCGTTAAACCAACGAATTCCCAGATGGTTTAAAATAGCTTCTGAAACAAGAGCGTCTCTTTCATAACCAGGATACTTATTTCCCCAAGCGTTCCATTGCCAACGAATGGCTGCAACGCCTTTTTTCGGATTTACCACAAAAGTTGGGCCATTGTCGCGCAACCAAGAGTCGTCGTGTAGGACTGCCAAGGTATTGACCTTGCCTTTACAACGGATAGAAACCTCAGCTACATTTTTTGATTTAGCAATCATTGTTACAGGTTCAAACAAAGCAATTGCATGTGCAACTTCGGCATAGGCATTCCGAGCTGATTCCAAATGTTCGCCCCATAATTCCTCACGCTCTGGCCAAGCCATCCAACATCTTGTATGATGCTGCCATTCAGCTGGCATATAAAAAGACTCATCGGTAGGGACAGTCATTTTGTTCCTTCAATTTTAATAAAACAACTTACTGACGGCATTCTATGCTTATTTCGCTTTTTTTTCAGCAGGTAAATCAAGCTTAATATGCAATTCCTTCATCCTGGCTGCAGGAACCTCTGCAGGTGCTTGCATCATTAAATCCATGGCTTGCTGATTCATCGGAAACGCGACTACTTCTCTAATATTTTTTTCTTCCGCCAACAACATGACAATTCGATCAATACCCGGCGCTGACCCTCCATGGGGTGGTGCCCCATAACGGAAAGCGTTCAACATCCCCCCAAATCTTGCCTCCACTTCTTGGCGCGAATATCCGGCAATTTCAAAAGCTTTAAACATGATATCAGGACGATGGTTACGAATAGCTCCGCTGGATAATTCCACCCCGTTGCAAACAATATCATATTGATAGGCTTTAATCGACAAAGGATCCTTTTGTTCTAAGGCCTCAAGCTCGCCTTGGGGCATAGAAAATGGATTGTGACAAAACTCTATTTTTCCATTATCGGGGTTAAGCTCATACATAGGGAAATCCACAATCCAACAAAATTCAAATTTTTGGCGGTTGATTAAATCTAATTCCTCTCCCAATTTTGTGCGAACAAGCCCGGCAATTTTAGAAATTTTATTGGCTTTTTCACAAACAAAGAAAATACTATCCCCAGGCTTCGCTTTAAACAAACTTTGCAAATGCTTTATTTTCTGCGTATCAAGATTTTTGGCTATCGGTCCTTTGGCTCCCTCGTCCGTGAAAGAAAGATAGCCAAGCCCTCCTAAACCTTGCTCACGCGCCCAGTCATTTAATTTATCAAAAAAGCTTCTAGGTTTAGAAGCAGTATTGCTACAGTTAATCGCACGAACAGCAGAATTATTTTTAATTGCTTTTGTAAATAATTCAAAAGCTGAATCACGGAATATATCGGTAACATCCTGGATTTTAAGAGGATTACGTAAATCTGGTTTATCGGAACCATAATATAACATCGAATCATCATATGTAATTCGCGGGAAAGGCATGGAACTGACCATTTTGTCTTTTGCAAATTCTACAAATAATCCGTGTAAAACAGGTTCAATCGCCTGGAAAACATCTTCTTGGGTTACAAAAGACATTTCAAAGTCTAACTGATAAAACTCCCCGGGAGAGCGGTCAGCCCGGCTATCTTCATCTCGAAAACAAGGGGCAATTTGAAAATATTTGTCAAATCCTGCAACCATCAGTAACTGCTTGAATTGTTGGGGCGCTTGCGGCAACGCATAAAATTTTCCTGGGTGCAACCGGCTTGGCACCAGAAAATCCCGTGCCCCTTCTGGGCTGCTTGACGTTAAAATTGGCGTTTGAAATTCAACAAAACCTTGTTTGATCATTCTTTGCCGTAAACTTGAAATAACCTTTGACCGCAACAGAATATTATGGTGGACTTTTTCGCGCCTTAAATCCAGGAAACGATATTTTAAACGAATATCTTCATGGGCGTTTTCTTCGCTATTAACTTGCAGGGGTAGGTTTTCTGCAGAAGATAACAATTTTATATCCGATATTTTAACTTCTATATCCCCTGTGGGCAATTTTGGATTTACCGTCTCCAAAGGCCTTGCCACGACTAGCCCCGTGACACAAATGACGCTCTCTGATTTTACGGTTTCCAATAATTTCAAATGGGCACTGGATATATCCGTCACACATTGGGTAATTCCATAATTATCCCGTAGATCAATAAACAACAAATTGCCATGATCCCTTTTCCGGTGCACCCAACCGGATAAACGGCAAATCTTACCTATATCTGCTTTACGCAATGCCCCACATTGATGGGTACGATATTCATGCATCAAACTGAAATCCTTCTGTTTATTAAAATATCTTTGGCTAAAATTAAGTTTCCAGATAATGTCGTGATTATTGTTATTTCCTTATCACCTAGCAAGAAACTTTTTATCACTCTATGACAAAACGTTTTATTACAACAACAGATCAGCTTATAGCCTTTTGTGAACAATTTGCCAACCAACAAATGATTGGCCTTGATACAGAATTTGTGCGTCAACACACTTTCTGGCCACAAGCTTGTTTAATGCAAGTGGCGGGGGAACATGAAGTGGCGGTTATTGATATTTTATCATCCGAGTTAAGTTTAGACCCTTTAATTAAACTATTATTTGATCAAAAGAAAATTAAAGTGTTTCATTCTGCACGCCAAGATTTGGAAGTTTTTTGGCATTTATGGAAAAGGATACCCTCGCCAATCGCTGATACACAGGTTACAGCAATGGCTTGCGGTTTTGGGGAATCGATCAGTTACGAGAATTTAGTACAGAAAATTATTGGTGTTCCTTTAGATAAGTCTGCAAGGGTGAGTAATTGGCTAAAACGACCCTTGTCAGTTGAGCAAATTGAATATGCGGGCAATGATGTTTTATATCTACTGCCCATTCATAAACATTTACAAAATCTTTTATCCCAACTTCAAAGAGAGAGCTGGATCGAAGATTTTATTAATGAATTGGTGCAACCGCAAACATATATTATAAAACCCCAAGAATCGTGGAAAAAAATCGGTCTGCGTCATATTAAAAGTAAAGATTTCTTTTTATTTAAAAACCTTTGCGCCTGGCGTGAGGAAAAAGCAGCAGCAATTGATGTTCCTAGACAACACATGATCAGCGATGATCATATTATTAAGATCTGCGAGCGACCTTCTCAAGAAATGAAAAGAATGGAGCTTTATATATTACCTCAAAAAACGAGCTCTTATAAAAATCAATTTATTGCAGAAATTTGTGAGATAATCAAAAAGCCTAAAAAGCCTTTGGAAGACCTGCCGATAGAATTCAAAAACAGTAAAAATGAATATCTTTTTCTAGTTGAACTCATCAAAATTTACATGAAAATGAAGGCAGAAAATCTAAAAATTGCTGTGCGGGTTATTGGCACGCAACAGGATATTGAAAATATGGTTTTTCACCCCACCATCCCTAATCGTTTGTTAGAAGGGTGGCGCTATGAGATTTTTGGGGCTGACGCATTTAAAATATTACTTGGGGAGAGCGGTCTGTTAATTAAAAAAGGAATGATAGAAACCTTCTCTTTACAAAAAAACTAAATTCTATAAACAAATTTTTTACTTAACCTTTTGAGCTATAAAAATATCGTCATTTAAAATAGGGTGTGTCATGTATTCGGAATTACGTGGAAAAGTAGTTATTATTACGGGATCAACATCAGGAATAGGTCGAGCCATTGCTTTAGGTTTTGCTAAAAAAGGATGTAAAATTATCCTTAATGGCTTGGAAAAAGCTGAGATAGTCAAAAAAGTGATGGATGAGGTCAATAATGTAGCCCATACAGGAAAAGATCAAAATTCTTTACACCCACAAATTTTATTCCATCCTGCAAATATGAAAAAGCCTAATGAGATTGAAGACTTGGTAAATTTTGCCGTTAAAAATTTTGGTAAAATTGATATTTTAATTAATAACGCGGGTATCCAACATGTTAGCCCGATTGAGGATTTCCCAACTGATAAGTGGCAAGACATTATTGATATTAACCTGAGTGCCTGTTTCCATATGATTAAATATTCATTGCCATTCATGATGGTAAATGGCTGGGGCCGCATTATCAATATTGTTTCTGCCCATGGTTTAGTTGCCTCCCCCTTTAAATCAGCCTATGTTGCAGCCAAACATGGCCTTATAGGTTTAACCAAAACGGTTGCCTTAGAAACGGCACAAAAAAATATCACCTGCAATGCAATTTGCCCCGGTTATGTTCGGACTAGTTTAGTTGAAAAGCAGATTTTAGATCAGGCAAAAGCACACAACATTCCGGCCGAAAAAGTGGTGGATGACATTATCCTTGCCCCGCAACCCATAAAGAAATTTGTAGAAATGGAAGACATTGCGGAAGCGGCCATTTTCTTATCACTTTCTTCCGCCCGCTCTATTACAGGTATTGCCTTACCTATTGAAGGTGGGTGGACTGCAAGGTAAATAAATTGCCTTAAAAAATTTTAGACTGTAAAGGCGATTATAAAGCATGTTCTTTCAGCCATATCTCAACTGTGTAAGATTGGTTGTCGCTGTCCATAACTGTAATTCTCGCAAAACCAACATCTGCGGGAGTCCAAGATATTTTACGCCGATACCTAGGAAAATCGATTTGTTGCCCATTAACAAACCATAAAAAAGGTGGCTTTCCTCCACTTATTTCCAACATAATTGATTCGATTGCCGGTTGGGTCTTAACTTCAACAACGGACTTATCAAGCGGAAAATCAATTTTTATTTGATTGGCTTGAGAATATAAACTGTTTAAAGACACGACGTTTTTTTTGTTATTAAAAAATTTTAACGCTGTGGGTAGGTCTTCCCACTTTATTTCTTGAAAATTATCAGGTTTTTTAGGTGAGCTTGAAGACAAAACAGGAAGCTGGTTAAAAACATCAAATAAAATTGGTGCAGCTTCTTCCCGGCCAATTTGATAAGGGGAAAAAGATCCATCCGGTCTTCCCACCCACACCCCAACCGTATAATCCTGATCATACCCAATCGCCCAAGCATCCCTAAACCCATAAGAGGTGCCCGTTTTAAAGGCCACCTCCCGCCCCTGTTTCAAATATTTGGCCGCTATCATCCCTGGGGGCGAAGGGCTATCTTGCAAAATTTGCCGTATATACCATGCGGCAATGTCACCCATCAGCCTTACCCCTTCTGTTGCGGGGATTACAGGCGCATAATTTAAAGGCTTAACCCAACCATCATTAGCAAAACCAGTATAAAGGGTTACCAATTGTTCCAAATTAATACCAATTCCACCCAAAGCAATTGGTAATCCCGCCCGCTGAACACCTGGTGGCAAATGAAAAACAATGCCAGATTTCTTAAGAATTTCTAAGAAATGGTCTGGCCCAAGCCGTTCAAGTATTAATACAGCAGGAATATTTAAAGATAATTGTAGCGCTTTTCTAGCATTAACATTTCCATGAAAATTTCGATCGAAATTTTGCGGCGCATAATCTCCAAAACGGACAGGCGCATCATTGATCAATGTTTCCGGATGTAGAAAAAGTTGATCGAAAGCAATCCCATAAATTAAAGGTTTTAAAGTTGAACCAGGGGAACGAATGGCGCGAACCATATCATTTTGTCCAAGAATTTTTGGGTCATAGAAATTCCCAGAGCCAACATACGCTCGTACCAACCTTGTTTTATTTTCTACCACCAAAATAGCTAATGTTGCCCCATTTTGCAGAAACGTTTGTTTGTTTTGTGCCAACTGTTCAACACTTGTCTGAATATTAATATCCAAAGAGGTGGGAATAATCTGAAGAAGCGCTGATTTTTCTGCTGCTTTATATAACCGATAAGATAAATGGGGGGCTAGCCTTGGTACATTAAATCGGCGATAGGGTAAAGTTTGCGCTTGCCCTTGCATTGCCTCGTCTTTGGTCAACGCATCCGCTTTTGCCAATTTATCTAAAACAAAATCCCGAATAAGTTTTGCCTTTTCTGGGAAACGATCTGGACGGGTTGACTCGGGTGATTGTGGCAAGCCTATCAGTAAGGCAATTTCCGCATCACTAAGCACGAAGGGTTCCTTACCAAAATATAATAAAGAAGCAGCGCGAAGCCCCTGAATATTACCTCCATAAGGGGTTAAATTCAGGTACATTTCCAAAATCTCTTGCTTGCTATATCCTAATTCTAATTGCACGGCCCGAAACATTTCAACGATTTTTGATGCAAAATTACGCGGGCGAGGTTCAAGCAACCTAGCCGTTTGCATGGTAATAGTCGATGCCCCTGAAACAATTCTGCCGTTTGTTACTAATTGCCAACTAGCCCTCAAAAGAGCAATAGGATCAATCCCTGGATGTTGAAAAAACCTTTTGTCTTCAACCACTTGTAAGAAGCGAACAAATTTAGGATCAATTTTATCTACCTTAACAGGCAGTCGCCAATATCCGTTTTTGGTTTGATAGATATGAATTGGCTGGCCCTGATAATCCGTTACGATCACGGAATATTCCTGCAGCTTTGTCGTATCAAGCGGAAATATGAAATTTAAAATAAAGAAAACAAGCCCTGTTAAAAACAGGGCTTTTAAGACTTTAGAATATACTCGTAAAATGTTAATAAAAATCCACATCATGGTAGATGGCTTACATCATTTCCCTATTTTTGAAGCTTAAAAGGGTTAATGATTATTTTTAAGATTTCTCCACGCGCCCGAATTTCAGGTTGATACATGGCCTCAATTTGTACCGCTGGCAGCATATAAGTGCCAGGGGTAATAACACGGGCCATATAGGCAACTTTAAATTTCTGACCTTCTTGCGTTGTTAAAGCCGCTACAAACCGGTCATCCAAATATTCCACATGGTCAAGCACCGAGATATCATCCTTTAACCATTCAATATCTTTTAAGGAATTAGTATTTGCCAAACGGGAATTTTCCAATTCCAGCCCAGCTGGCAACAAATCAACAATTAGGGTTTGATTCCAAGGTTTATGCATTGCCATCCCTTCAATAACCACTACCACGATATCGGTTTGCTTCATATTAGACAGCTCAATTTCTTTCCCGTCTAAATCATAAAACCTTTTACTGATGATGAACCCATTTGATAGGGCAGGCAGCGGTTGAACAGGTACACCGGTAACACTAGCGGCCACCCACATTGGGCTGCCAGCATTCGTTACCGAGAACCCTTGCTTGCTTAAATCCGCAAAACTTTGGTTAGGCAAGCTGGGTTTCAGCCCGCTCATCTTCTGCGATTGATTAACAACCACGTTTAAAGGCTCATTTTCTCCTGCCAAAGAACGGGCAGCCATAACCAGCCATACCTGCTCCTGTGTGCTTAAATAATAGCGTTTTTGCAGTAACCCAACCAAACGGTTTAGTTCGGTACTATAGTTAATGGTCGGCACTTTGCTTTCGCTGGTTAAAGAAATGATCGCGGCAAGATCACGGATAGAACTGCCATAATCAGCCCAAGAAGCAATATTGCCTTCATAACGCGCCAATGCCATTTTAAACCCGGCTGTTGCCCGTTCTTGATCGCCATAAAGCGATAAGGCAGCGGCAACATGGGCGATAGATAAGGCATCCGGCAAAGTCTTTAGATATGTATCATAGAAATACTTAGCTGTCGAAATATCTCCAGCCCCCGTATAGGCCAAAACATATAAGGCATAAGCACGGGAAGATAAGGCCGAAGAATTGGTCAATTGGTAATCCTCCGCATGTTTTGCCAACCACGATAGCCCTTGGCGGTAAGATAGATCAGGAACGGCAAAACCTTTTGCTTTCGCCCTTGCCATAAACTCGATGACATAGGCCGACAACCAAGGTTCAGGATTCGAGCCGGATGACCATAACCCAAAACTACCGTCAAAACGCTGCTTTTCTGTTAATAATTGTAAAGCCCGTTCAATTTTACCCTTAATTTCCTCAGGATTATCCGTAATACCCACATCCCATTTCTGGGCAAGCTCAAATAAATATACTAATGGTAAAGCACGGCTGGTTATTTGTTCTAAACAACCATACGGATAACGATCCAGTTCATCTAATAAACCAGCCACATCAAAATTAGGCCTGTTACTGATCGAAGGTTTAAAGGAAACCGTTTCAGGTACAAACCTTGTAAAATAGCTGGCTTCCAATTTAAAACTTTCACCCGTATTAAGTAATTGAACCGTCCGCTCGGTTTGGGCGGCTTGGGCAGAACGAATACGGATGGCGAATTGACGTTCCAAGCTAAAGCCATTAGGCCCCTCAACCTTTAATTTGATGGAAGCAACACCTAACTTATCGGCTTGGACGGCGATTACTTGGTTAATTTGTTGGGACTGATTGAGCTCGGTTTGAAAAACCGCTTGTTGCTCACTCAGCTGGATCTCTTTCCCTGGGCTGGTGAGCGATATTTTATATAACCCAGGAAGGGCATCCATATTTTGGATGGACAGGACAAACTGACTTTTATCCCCTAATGCCAAAAATCTTGGCATATTCATCGTTGTAACCAACGGCGAACGCACAATAAGGTTAGCACTGGCAGAGCCCACCTTATCTTGGGTATGCACAACCGCCATAATCCTGAGTTTGCCATTATAATCCGGCAAATCAAATTTAACAGCGGCATTCCCTTGGGCATCTACCTGCACCATCCCAGAATACAAAGCAACCAGTTTAACTAGGGAAGGTGCGCCTTTTTCAGCTGACGCATCCCCACCCTCACGAATCTGTCCCCGACGCCTAGACTTTCCGTCAATCAATTGGCCGTATAAATCACGTAGATCAACCCCCAGCATCCGTCGGCCAAAAAAGTACTGAAGCGGATCGGGACTTACGAAATCCGTCAGGCTTAAGACCCCTTCATCGACAGCGGCCACCGTTATAAAAGCGGGCTGGCCATTTTGAAGCCCGGAAACTTTTACAGGAATAGTTATCTGTTGATTAGGTTCAACCTTGTCTGGAACACTGATGCTAACCCCAATTTTATAAACATCTTTATTTAATCCCAACCAAGCAACTCCAATTGCACGGCCAGGACCTTTATCAGCCGTACTGCCAGGACGGAAAGCAGTGGCCACAATATATGCCCCTGCGCCCCAATCTTTACTGACAGGGATTTCAACCACTACACCTTCTGGGGAAACAGCAACATTTTGGCTGCTAATGATTTTATCTGTTGCCACATTTAACAAAAGCTCGCCCTTAAATGGGGCGCGAATGGATATTTTTGCTTTTTCACCGGGTAGATAGGATGGTTTATCCGCGGCAATCTCTAATTTATCCGGGGTATCCGCACTTTCTAGACCCCACCCCCAACCCGCATATAAGCGTATGCTGGAAGCGGATGTACCCTCTTCATTAAAAACTTCCAGGCGGTAGCGTCCCCAGCCAAATTTTGTTGATAAAATAGCAGGTGCATTTTCTGAACCCGACAACTTCCCGCTACCTACTTCTTCTTCTTGGATGGAGACTTTATAATCCCAATATCCAGAGTGATAAAACCATTGATAACGATAGTTTTCTTTTACCAAACGCCATTTTAGGTTGTCAAAATTCTGCTGTTTGCCATTTTGGCCAACCAAAATAACCTGGAAATCAGCCACGCTATTTTCAGTAACATCCGCCCCTTTATTTGATTTGATGCCAATCAACGGATGTATTCCCCTAACTGGGAACGTCAATGAGCGCATGACAGGCCGACCGCTGGGTTCAATAACCGATACGCTTAATTGTGCCTGAAGCGGTTGCTGGCTATCTGGCAATTGGAGAGGTAAAGAAATATTGGCTGTGCCATCCTTTTCTGTAGTGGTGGCTTCGGTTTGAACGATGACGGATTTAAAAGGTTCTTCAACCAACCCAAACTTATAGCCAGCAAATTCCGGGTATGGATCAGAATTTTGTTTGAAAACAATTTGTGTTTTAGCAACCAAATCCGCAGCTGGCGCACCATATAAATAGTCCGCTTTTAAGCTCACTGCGTAATTTTTATTGGGTTGAACGATGATATCTTTAAAATCCGCAGCTAAGCTGACTTCTAATTGGGCCGGTATTACTTCTTCAACCAAATAGCTAACCGTACCCACGGCGTCGCTTTTTGGATCAACATACCCTAAAACCCGCCAACGGCCTGTCAAACTATCTGTATTGGTAGGAATAGAAACTTCATATCCCCCAATCCCACGGTCATTCACGACGAATTGGCTAGCCAAAACACCGTCCGGGCGGATAATTTGTAAAATCAAAGGAAGTTTGGTAGCGGCCAACCCTTGATTATTCCTTAATAACCCGGCTAAGCGGATTGTTTCCCCTGGTCTGTAAACCCCACGATCCGTATAAAAATACAGATCATAATTTTTTGTATAAGAACGGCCGTTGACCCCACGGTCACTTAAGTCAAAAGCAGCTTTGTTTAAATCCAGGAAAGAAAAATCATCGGCTTTGGCCGAGGTCATCATCACCATAGCAGGCGATCTGCCGCCTTGGCCCAACATAACCCCTGAGGCAAAGGTGGCTACCCCATCATTATTGGTCGTTACTTCTGCCAATTGCTCATTGTTGGTTGCATATAACTGAACTTTTACTCCGACAGCTGCCTTACCCGTTTCTAAAGAACGGGCTGCAACCGTCAAGCCATTATCACTGCTGTACGTACTGATGCCTAAATCAGTGACAATAATCCACTGGGTTGCCAAGGAATAATAATCTTCTTCCTCCCCCGCAGATGCCTGATCTTTCATTCCATTTTTATTTACCACCGATTTACCAGCAGTTAAAATATAAACGCCTGGTTTCAACTGGTTCTTTACCATCTCTAATAAGGGGATGGAGGTAGTAACCCGTTGATTTTTTTGGCTTTCGATGGTGACTGTACCGTTCCAAACAAGTTCGCCATACCGGTCAGATATTTCAGTCACATTATATTTTGCAATGTTGGCAAGAAAGTTATAACTGACAAAATCGTTTAACAGATTGCGATCATTAATCCGTAACAACTTTAAATAGGCTTCGTTATAATTTACAGAAATTAGAGGGACACCCGTACTGCCAATTTTGGGCAAAACATAGGCAGCATTTTTAAAGCCCAGGGAAAATGAACGGTCCGCCGCTGCAACATCTAACGTCCGATTTCTGGACAAGCCTTCGCCAGCCGAATTAGGCAATCCTTTTAAAAGATTAATTTTATATGCTTTCCCGTAAGCCAACCCGTCAATACATAATGATTTTTCATTTTGAACGGTGACGGAAAATTTTACCGTTGGCTCAACACGGATATAATCAGACCATCTCACCGTATGAATGGTTGATAAATTGTCATTAAAATTGATACAAGCTTGCCGCTCATCCCCCACTTCAACGGTTGTAATGTTTTTGGGGTTGAATTCTAAAACTTCTTTTAAATCATTGATTTTCTTAGCGATAACGGTATTGAACTTAAGTTCATTCGCTTTTGTGTACAACTCAAGCGCTTCTTTAGCGCTCGATTGGGTATTTTCTTTTATGAGCAAATCGGCAATTTTAATCAAAGCGGCAGATTTTTCGGCATCCGTTAGATTAGTTGATAAATGATACAATTGGATATAAGAGGCAACCGCATAATAGGTATTGTTTATTTTTTCATATAGATTGGCTAGCTGTTGCCAGGTTTTCAGGTTTTTATCATCAACCTTTAAAGCCTTTTCGGTGTTTCTAATCGCCCCCGATATATCCCCTGCTTTTAAATCATTCTCTGCCTGTTTCAACCAATCATTAGCGCTGACATCAGCTACATTATTTCTTTTAATCTTATCCATCAAATATTCGCTGCGACTTAACAAACTTTTGCTAAATATGTCATTTTGTGGCGGAACTTGACCCAAGCCTTCCGTACTGCCATACGTAAAAAGGATAAAGATAAAAAGAGAAATGATTTTTCTCATGTCAGGGTTCCTTCAGTAAATTCGCTATAATTTAGGTTAATAAAATTTCTAATTAATTACTTTAAATCTGCCTTAAATCCATATTCACGTAAAATGATCACTTTAATTTGGATATCATGTATATTAAATTCGCAATTGTGTCAAAAATGTGTTTACCAGGCTATAATGGATATTCTTAATACTTGCCTATGATCCATATCATAAAATTTATTCAAAAAGACAGAGTTGTTGGGAAATTTGAATAAAAAAACTTCTTGAGTAAGCGCAAGTGGGGTAAAGAAATGATGGTTTTTCGTTGGGTTTTATTTAGTATTATTGTTGAGATTCTTTTCGCTTATGCCTTGCTTTTCGCGCAACAGCCACCTTTACATAACAAAGATTTTATAATGTGGATAAACCAGTTCCGCCAGGAAGCGGTAGAGGCTGGGATTAGCCAACAAACAATTGATTTAGCTTTTCATAACATTGCCTTACTACCCCAAGCGATAGCCCTTGATCAGAAACAACCGGAATTTTTACAGAGTTTTAACCAATATTATCAAATGCGCGTCACCAATAAGATAATGTTAGAAGCCAGAAATTTACGTCAAAAAAACCGCTCGCTTTTAAGGCAGCTTTATAAAAACTATGGGGTGCCAGAGCAGTATCTCATAGCCTTTTGGGGACTGGAGAGTCGTTTTAGTAAAATTATGGGAAATTTCCCTGTTATCCAGGCCTTAGCCACCTTAGCTTTTGAAGGAAGACGGGAGAAGTTTTTCAAAGCTGAGCTGATAGCAGCCCTCAAAATCATTGATCGGCAATTAATCCCTTTGGAAATATCACAGTTTAAAGGTTCATGGGCTGGGGCATTTGGTGGTATTCAATTTATCCCAACCACTTTTCTTAAATTTGCCGTTGATTGGGATCGGGATAAGAAAATTGATCTATGGCATAACCCCCAAGATATTTTGGCTTCAGCTGCCAATTATTTAAGTGCCATGGGATGGGATAAAAATATTAGCTGGGGGCAAGAAATTATTTTACCTAAGGATTTTCCTTATGAACTAGCTGAAACCGATATTTTAAAACCACTTTCATACTGGAAAAGCCTTGGAATTAAAGCCGCTGATCCAAAACCTTTTCCTGCCAATGATCCGATGGCTGCAGTGCTGATGCCGATGGGTGCCGACGGGCCGGTTTTTTTAATATATGCCAATTTTTATCTTATACTAAAATGGAATAACTCTCTTTACTATGCTTTAACTGTTGGAATTATGGCTGATAAAATTGTTGGTTATAAAGGGCTCAGCTGGGTTGTCCCGACATCCTTTCACCCAATATCTTTTAAAGAATTATTATTGGTTCAATGTTATTTAAACCAATCAAATTTATTGTCAGAAACAGCTGATGGTAAATTAGGCCTTAAAACACGTTTGGCAATCCGGGTACTACAAAAAAAACTGGGCCTTAGACAAGACGGTTATCCCAACAAAATTCTTTTGCAATATATCACATTAAACGCTTCGGATTCTTGCAAAGAATGAAAAAACTATGATTTTTTCTAACAAATGCTTGGTTCGTTAAATAAGGGGGGCTTAAAACTTACCATTTGCCCCTAGCACCGCCGCCGCCAGATGAACCGCCGCGTCCAGAAAAACCACTTGACCGGGAACGATTCGATGAAGATGGACCCATCATGGTATTTGGAAATCCCCCTCCACCGCCGCCCCTTCGGTTTCTTATAAAGAACATAATAAGGAAAAAGAATAAAAACGGCCCCAATACAAACCAGGATATTTCATCATCATTTTCTTTTTGATTAACTGCTTTACCGGTTGCAATATACCCTCCATCCAATGCCAACATAATAGAGTTGACACTCTCAAAAATCCCTGCCTCATATTCGCCTTTTTTAAAAAATGGGATAATTTTTTCTTGGATAATATCATGGCTGATAGCATCGGTTAGGGTTCCCTCTAATCCATATCCAACCTCAATGTCTACTTCTCGATCATCAATTGATATCAATAAAAGGACACCGTTATTTTGCCCTTGAACACCTAATTGCCAGTGACGTAATAACCCAACCGCATATTCGGCGATATCATGACCTTCCAAAGAACGGACAATAGCAACCACTACCTGATTGGACGTTTTTTGCTCATGTTTTTCCAGAATAATCGAAAGTTGATCCTTCTGGGCAGGCGTCAAAATACCGGCTTGGTCAACCACTCGGCCGGTTAAAGATGGGTAAGTCGGTGGTGCCCCAAAAATATTTGGTGAACTAAGGCTGCTTAAACAAAAAATTAAAAAGGCAAAAATATATTTCACGAAATATCCTTTGGTGCAACTTTAATTAAACTGTACGGTGGGTGCCGTTTGCACCGCAGGATCGATGGTGAAGTTAGGCATGGGCTTCGCATCTGGATACAACCAGGCGGCAATCCAACGCCCGGGAATGGATAATATGGCAGTATTATATTGCTGAACAGCCAGAATAAAATCACGTCTAGCCACCGCAATCCGGTTTTCCGTTCCTTCTAATTGCGATTGCAACGCCAAGAAATTTTTATCGGCTTTTAAATTCGGATAGCTTTCGGCAACCGCCATTAACCGGCTAAGGCTGCCTTGCAGCTGTTGTTGGCTTTCTTGGAAGACCCTCATGGCTTCAGGATTGGTGAGGGCATCACCTGATAATTGAATGGTGCCAATTTTCGCCCGCGCTTCAACAACCGCCTGCAAGGTTGCCTGTTCATGACTAGCATACCCTTTAACCGTGGCTACTAAATTAGGTACCAAATCCGTACGACGTTGATAATTATTTAGAACTTGGCTCCATTTAGCCTGAACATCTTGCTGATAGGCAGGAATTTTATTTACTTGGGAAAATCCATAGGCTCCAACTGCTATAATAAGCCCCACAATGATGCCCAAAATGAGCCAGCCTTTTTTAGCAGGTTTTTTTTCAAGATTATCATCAGCTTTCACAATTGTTTTGTACATTTCAATTTCCCCCTATTTGTTGTTCGCATCTTAACATTTAATAAAGAATAATGATAGATATATACGGATATCTTCCTAGAAATTCTGACCAAGAACGACCCCAATATAACGGTTTTAATTTATATGTTTCCCTATACTTTTTAATCCATTCATTTAATTTTTTTTAATTGCTGGCAGGACAAGCAACCTAGTTGCCAAATCACCTTTAAATAAACGCTTCTGCTATAAAGGTTTAAAAATCATTTTAAATTTATTCGGCGTCTGGCTGATTTTGGGGAAGAGATTTAAGAAAAGCGCTTTGTTTCAAACATTCTTGTTCAATCGATAATAAAGTTGGGTAGGTACCCATTGAGCAATTGAAGCGACGAGCGTTATAAAGCTGCGGAATCAAACAAATATCCGCCATACTCACCTGATCCCCGCAGCAAAAAATCCCTTTATATCTTGAAGTTGCAATAGTCTCTTCGAGTGGTTTTAAGCCCTGCTCAATCCAATGTTTATACCAAAGATTTACCTTGTCTTTTGGTTGCAACAGCTTTTCTTCCAAATATTTGAGCACCCGTAAATTATTCAAAGGATGAATATCGCAAGCAATTTGATTGGAAATGGAGCGAACGTAAGCCCGTTGAACAGCATTTTTGGGTAAAATATGTGGCTTCGGATAAGTTTCCTCAATATATTCCAAAATTGCTAAGGATTGTGTTAGGGTATCTCCCCCATCCGTTTCCAAAGCGGGAACTAATCCTTGTGGGTTGATTTTTTTATAAGCATCCGTTTTTTGTTGCCCGCCATCTTTGGTTAAATGGATGGGGATTATTTGATAATCAATGTCTTTGACAGCCAAGGCTATCCTGACCCTAAAAGCGGCGGAGGAACGAAAATAACTATAAAGCCTCACGCTGCAACCTTACGGTCTGAAGATAGAACATAGCCAGCCGGAATATCCGGTTTATCTTTCAATTCGTCGTAAATTGCCAATAGATTCTGGCTTAATCCTTGGAAAAGCTGTTCAAAACTATCAATCACGAAATAACAATCTTGATATCTATCAATATAATAATCTGTCTGCATAACGCGCTTGAGGTCGAAAGCTATTCTTTTTGGCTTCGAATCTTCCAAGGAATAAATGGACTCGCCTTTTGACGAGACAATCCCTGCCCCGTAAATTCGCAATCCTTCCTTGCGCTTGATCAACCCAAATTCAATTGTATACCAAAATAACCGCGTCAGTTTTTTTAAATTTCCACTTTTCAAGGCCTGCAAGCCTGCCTGGCCGTAGGCTTGCATATATTCGGCATAAAAAGGTTGGGTCAGCAATGGTACATGCCCGAACGTATCATGAAAAACATCTGGTTCTTGCAGATAATCCATCTGATCTGGGCGACGGATAAAACAAGTGGAGACAAACCTTTTATTAGCCAAATGTTCGAAAAACACTTCATCCGGGATAATACAAGGCACTGGCACCACTTGCCAGCCCGTATGCTTCATTAATATGTCACTTAAACGCCGAAAATCAGGAATCCCATTGGCAGCAACCTTTAACTTACTCAATCCATCCATAAATTCCGGAGTCGCCCGATTCTTTAAAATTTCTGACTGTCGTTGGAATAAAGTTCTCCACATACCGTGTTCGGCGGAGGTATATTTTCCCCAATTTTGATCAATCGTCCAATCAGGACGGTGTGGAATATCTTGATGCTGCATCATAATCCTCTCCGTTCAGGATATTTACATAGGTCAATCATTTGGGTTCATTATATGCCCTGGTCTTCTGATATGCAATATAACAAGGTAGTTTATAATAAACAGAACTCTACGAAACTAAATTCTGGATACGTTGCAATGCCTGAAGAATCTTTTTTTGTTTTTCTTCGGCTGCAGATAGTTTTTCCTTAACCTCTGTTACAACATCCTCATCAGCTTTTGCTAAAAATTGCTCATTAGCCAATTTGCCTGTTAATTTTTCTATGTCTTGGCCATTGCGTATAGATTCTTTTGACAGACGGCTGCTTTCCGCCTGGATATCCAATACCCCTTGCAAATGTATGAAAACACTTACATCACCCAATACACTATGGCTTACCTGGCGTTCATTAAGGGGCTTTGTTACCCGTTCAATTTTTTCGACCCTGGCCAACCGTTTAATAATGGGTATGTAACTATCTAAACGTTGCCATTGCTTGACATCGGCTAACAACACACTGATGGCCAGAGTGGCTGCTGCTGGCACGTTCATTTCTGTGCGTATCGAGCGGATATGGGCAATTAAATCAATGATGAAATCGACATCTTCAATTGCTTGCGCGTCACTCTTTAATTTCAACTGCTCTGGCCATTTGGCAGAAATAAGCAATTGTTTGCCATTTGAAAAATGTTGCCAAAGTTCTTCTGTGACAAACGGCATGGATGGATGGAGCAATCTTAAAATATGGTTAAAGACCCATGCCACCGTTTTACGAGTTTCTTGCTGAATGTGAGGCTGAACATCCATTAACATGGGTTTGGCAAGTTCCAAATACCAATCGCAAAAGCGGCTCCAAACGAATTGATATAATATTTGGGCAGCGTCGTGAAAACGATAACCGTTTAAGGCTTCGGTCATTTGCTTAATAACGGTTGATAAATGGGACAAAACCCACTGATTGATGGGTGATTGAACCGACTCAACATTAACCACTGCGTCATAGGCACATTCATTCATTTGGCAGAACCTGGCCGCATTCCAAATCTTGGTAACAAAATTACGGTGTCCTTCAACCCGTTCTTCCGATAATTTAATATCTTGGCCTGGCACTGCTTGCGAAGCCAAAGCAAAACGCAAAGCATCCGTTCCGTATTTATCAATCAAATCAATTGGATCGATGATATTTCCCTTGGTTTTAGACATTTTTTGGCCATGCTGATCCCGCACCAAAGCATTAATGTAAACGGTTTTAAAGGGTACTTCTTTCATAAAATACAGACCCATCATCACCATGCGGGCTACCCAAAAGAAAATGATATCAAAACCCGTAACCAAAACGTCGGTGGGGTAATACCGCTTTAAATCAGCTGTTTCTTCTGGCCACCCCAACGTTGAAAACGGCCATAAAGCAGACGAAAACCAGGTGTCTAACACATCTTCATCACGCTTTAGAGAAACATTCTTTTTATAATGGTTAAAGGCAAGCTTTTTCGCCTGATCTTCCGCTTCTGCAACAAATATCTTTTTATCCGGTCCATACCAAACCGGAATTTGATGGCCCCACCATAATTGTCTGGAAATACACCAGGGTTGGATATTTTCCAGCCATTCAAAATAAACTTTTTCCCAATGCTGTGGCACAAAAACAATTTGGCCTTTCTTAACTGCATCAATAGCAGGTTGGACCAATTTTTTGGCATCCACATACCATTGATCAGTTAAGCGTGGTTCAATAATCACCCCGGAACGATCCCCCACGGGTATCATCAAGCCATGGTCTTCCACATGATCCAACAACCCTAATTGCTCCAGTTCCTTTAAAACCAAATCCCTGGCTTTCTCACGGGATAATCCTATAAATTTCTGAGGGACTTGGTCATTCAAAATGGCTTGTTCGTTAAAAATATTGATTGGCTGTAATTTATGGCGTTGCCCAACCTCAAAATCGTTAAAATCATGGGCAGGGGTGATTTTGACAGCACCGGAACCTTTTTTAGGGTCACTATAGGCATCGGCAATAATAGGTATATGGCGGTCGGTTAAAGGCAATTTAAGCAGTTGACCCACGCTTTTGCGATAGCGTTTATCATCTGGGTTAATCGCCACTGCCACATCACCAAAAAGGGTTTCTGGGCGCGTCGTTGCCACCACAATATATTGGGTAGTGTCATTGAGATAAGGATAGCGTATAAAATATAATTTCCCCTTGGTTTCTTTATTAATGACCTCAAGGTCAGAAACCGCTGTTTGTAATTTAGGATCCCAATTAACCAGCCTTTTATCTCGGTAGATTAATCCATCGTGATAAAGGGTGACAAATACCTTCGTAACAGCTTCACTTAGCCCTTGATCCATGGTGAACCGTTCACGCGACCAATCGGCTGAAGCCCCCAAACGCTTTAATTGATCAACTATCATTCCGCCAGAATGTTCTTTCCATTCCCAAATTTTTTTTAAAAATTGGTCGCGCCCCATCTCGCGTCTTGATTGTTGTTTTTCCTCAAGCTGCCGTTCAACCACCATCTGCGTTGCAATGCCCGCATGGTCAGTACCTGCTTGCCATAAAACATCAAACCCCCTCATGCGGTGGTAACGGATTAAAATATCCTGAAGCGTAAAAGTTAGCGCATGCCCCATATGAAGACGACCCGTGACATTGGGTGGTGGCATCATAATGGTGTAAGGGGGAAGGTTCTTATTTTTTCCGGTTTTAAAACACAAGGAATCAGCCCAAATTTTGTACTGACGACTTTCACTATCTTTCGGTAAAAAGTGCTTATCAATAATCATCGATTTTCTATTTTTGCTTATGTTCTTTGGTTAATATTTGAATTTCGCGCTCAACAAGTTTCTCAACGATTGGCGTCAAATTCTTATTTAACCATTCTCGTAACAATGGTTTTAAAGCTTCTTGCGCTAAGTCGTTAATTGTCATCGAGGGATTTTTTCCCTCGGTTTTTATTTTCTGCAACCGGTCAATCGTTCCCATTGCTTGTTTAATAGTTGATTGATCCAATAATAAATCCGGTGAACTTCGGGTATTTTGCGATGCTTGCGTTGCAGGTATATGTGGTGATTGATTGAAGGTTTCCGCTGGCTCCTTAAAAATAATGTCGCGCTCAGATAACATCAATAATTCATCATCATCATCCAAATCTTTTGGCGATTGCGAATGGTTATCAGGTTCTTTCAAAGGTTGCCCCACAGAACTGGGGGGGGATTCCTTAATGTTTGCACCCCTTAAGTTATCCGCATTTTGCTTTTGGGAGACCACTTCTTTAGCGACCATCTGGCGAATAGAGGCCAATATTTCTGACATCGATATCTCTGGTTTTTCATCTTTTTTATCAGTCATTGTTAACTACAAAAATACAAGAAATGATTGCTATTTATTTTATAACGAAAGCCTATTTTATCGGCAGCGAAAGGTCATCTAAACTTAGTTTACCAATAGCTGCCAAGACACTATAAGAGGCAACAATTTCATCCCTTTTCGTAATTACCAAGGAAACTTGAGCATCAAGATATTCTTGCTCAGCGTCCAAAGAATCTAATAAGGTGCGTGAGCCGACCGCAGCTTCTTGCCGAATGCCTTCCAAAGCAATTTTAGAAGCGTGCACTTGCGATTCATAGGCCTTAGCTTGCGCGCGAACAGATATAAGTTCTTGCCAAGAACTAATGGCGCTTTGGATGGTAAATTCTTGTTGTGCACGTAATTCCTGCTGGCGTTGGTTAGCAATCAATTTTGACTCTCGCAAACGCGACTCTGGCAATCCCGCTTGATATAAAGGAATAGATATTTGGGCCATAATCGTACCTGTTTTCAGGCGGGTGTTACGGTTATCATGACGAAAATTATTTTCTTCCATTGAATAGGATCCAATTAAGGAAACAGTTGGCAACAATTCACCAAAAGATAAATCAATGCCATCCCTAGCTGCTTTCTCAAGGTAAGCAGATAACAACACTGCGGGATTGTTTGCAGCAGCCTGCAATAGTTCTTCCTGGGTTTTCGGTAAATTGGCAGGTGCCAAGGGAGACCGCAAATTCTTTGGATCCACCCCAACGACACGAACAAAAGCAGCTTTAGAAATAGCGAGATTGCCTTCCGCCCTAATCCTTTGAGCGGTTGCACCAGACAGCCTTGATTCAGAGAGAGCAACGTCAGTTCTGGTTATTTCCCCTACCCTAAAGCGATCTTGCGAGGCCGACAATTGCCGACCAATCACTTGTTCATTGCTTTTTGTTAAGCTCAAAATGGCCTGGTCACGAACGACATCCATATAAGCCCTTACCGTTTCCAACAAAATATTCTGTTCTGTGGATCTGAAACTAGCTTGTTGGGCAGAAACCAGATTTTTTGCCTGTTTGGTAGCCGCAATTGTTCGACCGCCGCGATATAATGGCTGCACAACAGTTATTTCAGCTTGCCAAGGATAAGTGTTGATTTTACTCGAATTGCCAATTGCACTATCAATAACTTGATACCCTCGCCCGATTGAACCTGTCACTGCAATATTTGGCTGCCATCCGGATAAGGCTTGGGGAATTTTCTGATTAACCGCTTGCAGTTCAGAACGGGCAGCCGCTAGCACAGGGTTATTAAGATACGCTTGCGTTAAGGCCTCATTAAGCGTCTGTCCGCTAGAAACATGGCTATATAGGTTGGTTAGTAGAAAAGCGGTAATTAAGCTAGGAATCGTCTTATTTATTTTCGATGGTATGGATAAAAGAAGCTTCCCCTTTTTTAAGGTCAAAAATTGCATTCCTCAAACTCCTATGTTACCAAAATTATACAGAAAAGAATTAAAAAACAAAAGATTTATGGACTTGGAAAGCCTTCAATAAAGGCAACGTTAAATCAAAAGCATCTGTGGTCATATGGTTATTATCTAATTTAGAAATAATTTTAGCCTTCCCTAAAAATGGCTTTACATATTCTACATAAACAATGCGACCGCCATCACTTAATTGCTCCAAAAAAGACGGTGGCAATATTTCAACAGCACCTTCGACAATTATACAATCAAAAGGGGCAGCATTGGCATAACCTGTTTTTAAATTAGCATGTTTGATGGTAACATTTTGAAGTCCTAAAGCCTTCATATTTTGGGCGGCTTCCACGCAAAAAGAATCAACATCATCAATTGCATAAACCTGACTGGCAAGCCCTGCCGCTATAGCACTCATATAACCCGACCCACACCCAATCAATAATACCCGATCAATATCTCGGATCTTGGCCAATTGCAGTAACTGTGCAACTGCAATTGGTTGAAATAAATACCGATCGTTTCCTAAAGATACATATTGATCTATATAGGCTTTCCAACGATCGTCTTTTGGTAAAAACATCTCCCTTGGAACTTCCAAAACCCGATCCAAAAGCCGTTCATCCTGAATTTTATTAGGACGCAATTGATTTGTTACCATATTACGTCTTGCAAACTCATAATTAATATTCGCCACCAATTTTGCCTCTACCCGCCAGATACCTAATTTATTACCTAGCTTTAAATTAACAAAAGTTTCGCTGAAAGAGATTTTTTAACCTATCACCAGAAAATAAAAAACTGAATTTTATATTCCCTTATTCCTATATCTTAATTTCTTAAGGAAAGCTAATAGCTTTTTCTATTCCCATGCCTTTAAAACTTTAAAGGCCAGAAATGATAAAAATTTATTTACAACATCTTCAGTTAATTATAAAAGCATGAGGTAGATTATTCAATTGGCCCGGTGGCAGAATGGTCATGCAGAGGACTGCAAATCCTTCAATGTCGGTTCGATTCCGGCCCGGGCCTCCAATTAACAAAACTTGTGCCGTACATTTTCTTTTTTGTTGCACGTAAAGAAGTGGCGTTTTCTAAAACAAAATTAAAAATCCATTGTTTGGATTCAAAGCTAAGAATCTGAATTATACCAGGGATAAGGTTTGTAATTGTTCCAGCAGTTTTTTCGTTTTTTGGATACGTTGTTGATCTTTGTCAATAACCGTATGATAAATAAAACGATTGTCGGGTTTAAGACTGAATTGGCCAGGATATTGACTAACCAACGACACCAAAGGTTGAGGGTTTTTAATCGCTTCCGGATAGAACAATAAAACAATACCTTTTTGCCCTACATCTACTTTTTTAATGCCTAAAATTTTACATGATCTTTTTAAAGTGATGACAGTGAATAGGTTTTCTAATTCTTGAGGGATAGCCCCAAAACGGTCTTCTAATTCCACGGCAAAAGCCTCAATCTCTTCTTTTGATGCCAAGGAAGCAATCCGCCGATAAAGATCCAACCTGATTCCCAAGTCCTGAACATAAATTTCAGGAATTAACACCGCAACACCCAAGTTAATTTGAGGTTGCCCGTTATCTGGGATCATTTTTTTATCTTTGGCTCCTTTCTTACCCCGTTCAACAGCTTCCGCCAACATTTGTTGGTAAAGTTCTATGCCAACCTCCCGAATATGACCTGATTGTTCCGACCCAATTAAATTACCTGAGCCGCGAATATCCAGGTCATAACTGGCCAAAGTAAACCCTGAACCTAATGTTTCCAAACTTTGCATGACTTCCAAACGTTTTTGGGCAGCGGGGGTGACTTGCTGATTGGGCTTAACAGTTAAATAAGCATATCCGCGAACTTTACTGCGCCCCACCCTACCCCGCAATTGATAGAGTTGCGCTAAACCGAACATATCCGCACGGTGGATAATAATAGTGTTGGCAGATGGAATGTCCAACCCTGATTCGATAATATTCGTTGACAGTAATAACTGGTAAGAACGGTCATAAAATGCCATCATGGCCTTTTCCAATTCGGAAGTTCGCATTTGGCCATGAATAACAATATGTTTTAATTCCGGCATCAATTCGGCTAATTCTTCGGAAACTTCTCCCAAATCTTCAATTCTTGGACACACATAGAAAATTTGCCCCCCACGATAAAATTCCTGCAGCATCGCTTCTCGTAAAACAATAGGGTCATAGGGGGTAATGAGTGTTTTAACCGGCAACCGGTCAATCGGGGGAGTTGCAATCAGGCTCATTTGCTTAATATCGGCCATGGACATCTGTAACGTGCGAGGAATAGGCGTGGCCGTTAAGGTAAGAATATGAACATCTTCTTGAATTTTTTTGATTTTTTCTTTTTGAACAACGCCAAAATGTTGTTCTTCATCAACGATCAATAATCCTAGATTTTTGAAACGCATGCTTTCTGCCAATAGCGCATGCGTGCCAATGAGGATATCAATTTTACCTTCTTCCGCTCGCTTCTTAATCTCGATAGCTTCATTGGCTTTATTAAATCTAGACAACATAGCAATATGGAAAGGAAACCCTGCGAACCGCCGCTGGAAAGTTTCATAATGTTGACGGCATAAAAGGGTCGTGGGCGTTAGAACAGCCACCTGAAAACCCTTTGAGGCAGCTACAAAAGCGGCCCGTAAAGCAATTTCAGTTTTACCAAAACCCACATCGCCGCAAATCAACCTATCCATGGGATGGCCACGTGCCAAATCAGCCAGAACATCGGCAATGGCTTTTTCTTGGTCATCCGTTTCTACATAAGGAAAGCGTTTAGTAAATTCTTGATAAGTGTTGTCAGCGACAATTTCATGCCCTTCTTTTATTTCCCTGGCTGCCGCCGTTTTAATCAAGTCATCCGCAATATCTTGAATAAGGTTGCGGATTTTTGCTTTACGGTTCTGCCAGGAAACGCCACCTAATTTATCCAAAGAAACAGGCAAATCGCCTGAGCTATGGCGCGATAAAAGATCAATATTTTCAACCGGAACAAATAACTTGTCATTCCCATCATACATAAGTTTGACGCAATCATGCGGCGCATTCCCCACATGAACGATTTCCATTCCTTCATAGCGGCCAATTCCATATTCTTGGTGAACTAAAAAATCACCTATGGAAAATCGCGATAAGGTTAATAGTAGATCCTGGGTTTTTCTTTTTCTGGCAACGGAGGGGCGAACAATTCTTTCCCCTAAAATATCTTGCTCACTTAATACACAAAGATTTTCTGTTAAAAATCCTTTTTCAATAGGTAATTGTGTAATGGCAATAAATTTTTCTGGAAGTTTAACAAGGTCATCCCAATGGTTGATTTGAGCAACTTCTACAAATCCATGTTCTTTTAACATCAATTCCAATCGATGCACACTACCCAAGGTATAACCGGCAATTAAAATTCTTTTGCCTTTATTTCTTTGCTCATGGATATACTGGGTTAAAATGTTGTAATCGATCCCGACTTTAGCCTTTAACCAAGACAACAAGTTGTTTTGGCCAAAATCTGGTAAATGATTGTTTTTTGCAATTGAATTTTCAGCAGATACCTTGGTAAACGGGGTAAAACACAGCTTAAGAAAATTATCGCTTAACGGTTCTAATTCTTCCTCAGCCAAATATAAATAATTGGGTGGCAAAGGATGGTAAACAGTCTGTCCTTGCCAACGAACCGGTTGGGAACGTGCCTGATAATAATCAGTAATCGTGGTTAGCCGGGATTTGGCCAGATCCAAGGTTTGTGAGTCAAAAATCATTAAACAATTTTTTGTCAGATAATCAAAAATTGTTGCCATTGTTGAATAAAATAATGGCAGCCAATGTTCCATCCCAGCATATGGCCTTTTATTACTGATAGCCTCATAGAGAGGGTCATTATTTCCAGTTACTTGAAAAATTTGGCGATAGGTGGTGCGAAAATTTTCTATTGATCCTGAATTAAGAAAAATTTCTCCCGCAGGTTTAAGCGTAATATCTTTAATTTCAGCAATAGTACGCTGTGTTATGGGATCAAAAATACGAATATGATCGATGATGATATCGTCTAAGTCCAATCTAACGGGATTAAGCTGTCCAGGTGGAAAAAAATCAATAATGCTGCCGCGAACGGCGTACTCACCTGGTTGTGTAACCGTTTCCAACCTCATGAACCCCCAATCATGTAATTGATTAAGAAATTCCTGAATATTGATTTGTTGTTTTTGCTGTAATGTACATGTTAAGTGACCAATGAACTCCTTCACAGGAAGACGTTGTAATAAATTATTTATTGTGGTGATAACGATCGTACTGGTTTGGGTTCCCTTAAGTAATAAATGGGATAATTTAGATAAACCTTCTATTCTTTGTGCCATGACCTCTCGACTGGGTGAGATTCGATCATAAGGAAGGCAATCCCACTCCGGGATTGATATCACTTGGTGTTGGGGGGCATAGAACGATAATTGTTCTTTGATGTTATCGGCTTCAAGTTGGCTTTTCGCAATATGCAATAAAACAGATTGTGAGTGGGTATAAACATAATCGGCAATTTCAGCTAGCACTAAGGAACGCATGCCCTCAGGCACAACCGCAAAAAAAGTTTTTACTTCTTTTTCGGACGGCGTCAATTGTCGGTAAACAACCGTTCTATCCCCACCATAAATTTGCATATAACGCTATCAACCTATTTCAACAAAATATTCTCTGCAAATATTTAAGAGATGTTGAAGAAAATGAACCGTTTTATTTTCTTAACAATTCAAAATATATCCTATTTTCATCCCAACAAGCTTGTAGTGGGATGTGATCGCCTTTTGTCACATGAATGGGCTGATCAAAAAACTGGATCATTTGTTTCCAGTATCTTTGCTGGGCAAAATTTGCGGGAGAAAAAGCGGTTTGATCATCTAAATAAAGGTCGTACCAAAAGACTACTCCATGACACAAACCATTGTTTGTAACCGATAAAGCTGTTTCTTTCTTACCCTGCAAGGGGATAAACTTGGCAAAATTAAAGTCTAAAGCTAAGATGACCTCAGTTAATGTTTGATACTGGTCTTGTAAATAATCAAAACTCATAAAACTGGTGGGGCGCGTCAAATCAAACGGGCTATAATCAAAACCACGTAAATTATTAACAGGGCTGATTTTTGCCAGAGAGGGTGTTTCAACTAATATAGCATATACGGCAGCAGCGGCCGGTATAACCCTTGCCCCGGGTTTCAGCAAATGGGTTTTAGCATGCTGCAGTGTGATAATTGTTCCATGCTGCAACAACCCTGGGCCAAACTTGCTATAAACCAACACATCCGCGGCTTCTGAAAGTTGATCGCCCACAGTGATGTTGATTGATTTTTCGGTAATGACCGTTACCCGCTGGCTCAGGCCATTGGCTCGCACAACTTGTTGGTTGAGGCTTGCCAGCAATTCATTGCTTTCGATAATATAGGCTTGTTGTATACCAGCCCTAGCCGCCATTAAGCTAAACAACCCCAACCCATCACCAATTTCAATTAAAGTGGAGCGAGGGGTAACAGCCTTACGGATAGCACTTTCATAAGCGTCAAATAAAGGGTCATCCAAAGTTGCATGAAGAAATTCCTTGGCCACATTTTCACCATAAACTTGCCTATTCATATAGGAAAGTTCACGGCTGGGGGGTAGCACAGAATTTGCTTGCTTCAAAACAACTAAAGCCTCATTCCAGCGTTTTTCTAGTAACAATAAATTGATTAAGCCGCGATAAAGAGGGGGATATGTGGGTAAGTTATCAATGGCCTGCCTGAAAAGGTTTTCAGCTTCACTGACTTTTTGCCTTGAATATTGTAACACACCTAAATTATAAATAATATCAACAGATTGTGGGGAAAGCAGAAGAGCCCTTTGCCAGGCCTCTTCTGCTTCATCCAATTTTCCAAGTTCCCGCAAGCTGATCGCTAAATTGTTAAGTGCATCCACGTGGTTAGGTTGAATCTGCAAAGCTTGCGTAAAACTTGCCACTGCTTCTTCTAATTTTCCTAAAAAACGCTGGGCATTCCCTAAATTATTGTAAGCACTGGCATTCTTGGAATCCAATGTAATAGCCCGGCGCAAGGAAGCCTCAGCTTCCCCGATCTGCCCCATTTCATAAAGAAGCACGGCCCGATTGTTATGATAAGAAGTGATACCACCGTTGATTGAGATTGCTTTATCAATTGCTTGCAGGGATTCTGGAAATTTTCGGGTTTCGTATAAAATGACGCTTAACAAATGCAAGAGCTGGGTATTATCCCTGTTTTCTTCTAACCCCTGCCTACAAGCTACCTCGGCTGCTTCCAAGCGACCCGCATGTCGATGTTGTTTGGCAATATTCATCCATTCTTGAGGTAAAGCCATTATGCCGATCAACTCCTTACCTGTTTTTATGAAATTATTATTAATAGTAATATCTTGTATTAAAAGGTGCTTCAATAAATTATTCAAAAGACTATTGATAATTTTTTAAAATTCAACTTCTTAAATATCCACGGATATCAACCTGCAAAAATTTAAGATAATTTAAATGAATATTGAAATTCTTGGAGGAATTCCCCGATCCCTTCGGTAACCAGAGTGGAGAATTTTTCTGGATCCAGAAAACCCCTATATAAAACATCATCACTCAATTCCAGCAATTGTTCATAAACGGATAATTGATTAAAGGTAAATTTTAATAAGTATTTTGTGGCAAATTCACCCAGCAACTTATCCATTTCTTTAGTGCCACGATGAATGCTGCGGAAGTATAGTTTTTTTCTATATAAAGATAAACTGGCTGATTCTATGGTCTCTATTGTCAAAATATCACTTTTATATCTGAATAAGGAAGGATACAATCATTAAAGCATTAATAACATATGATCACAATTGATAAAAAAGAAAAAATAACCTGCCGCGATGGGAACTCCTTTTACAGAAAAAAATTCTATTGAGGGTTTTTTAAACTTACTTTATGCCCCCTATACCTCCATTATGGGCATTGGCACCCACTATGCCAGCTTGATTGAAAAATTATGCGGCAATAATCAAATTATCTCTTTGCTTTATCATTTGCCCACAGGCACGAAAGAAAAACTTCCCATCGGGAATTTGGTTGATACTGAAAAGCATACCATTGCTGCAACTTTTATTAAAATTGATCGCCACATATTAAATCGTTCTTACCTTAAATGGCCCCAGAAAGTATTAGGCCATGATAATACGGGTATCGCTGAGCTGGTTTTTTTCAATGTTCCGGCTGACCACGTCGAACAAAGGCTTAAAATAGGCCAAGAATATGTCGTTGTAGGCAGCGTTAAGAAAACCCCCAAACATCATTATCAAATAGTTAACCCAAGTTTAATAAATTCTTTGGATTATTATCAAAAATTACCCCAATTTGAGGCTGTTTACCCATTAACGGCAGGCTTATCGCAAAGAAATTTACAAAAATTTATTCAATCGGTTTTGGCCCATATTCCAGAAATTCCTGAATGGATTGACCCTCAATTTCTTCTTAAAAAACAGTGGCCGAGTTGGAAACAAGCCTTGTTACAAATACATTTCCCCCCTTATCCGGAAATTATTGATCCAAGTTCTTCAGTGCGGCAACGTTTAGCTTACGATGAAATATTAGCGAATCAACTGGCCATGCAATTGATTCGTAAACATTATAGGACTGGCTATAAACCGCCCCTACTCCCCAAAACTTCTTTACGCCCCCTAATCCTTAAAAAATGGGGCTTCCAAATGACGAGTTCCCAACAGAAAGTCGTGCAAGAAATTGAGGCAGATTTATTATCCGGGAAACGTCTTTTAAGATTACTACAGGGCGATGTTGGCAGCGGAAAAACCATTGTCGGGTTAATGGCTATGATGATGGTTGTGGAGGCCGGTTATCAATCAGCCCTGTTAGCCCCCACAGAAATATTGGCCCAACAACATTATCAAAAAATCGCCGCTATCCTTCCCCCTGATGGAACATGCCGGGTAGCTTTAATCACCAGCAGTACTGCAAATAAGCAACGGCAAATTATATTAAAAGAATTGAAGGAAGGAAAAATTCATATACTGATTGGCACCCATTCATTATTAGAAAATGAGGTCCAGTTTAAAAGCCTTGAATTTATTGTCATCGACGAACAGCACCGCTTTGGGGTTCATCAACGCCTTATTTTAGGAAGCAAAGGCAACCAACCCAATATCTTGGTTATGACTGCCACACCCATCCCCCGTACTTTGGCATTGGCGATTTATGGAAACATTGATGTAAGCATCTTGCATGAAAAGCCTGCGGGACGTTTACCAATTGATACGAAAGCCATTAGAAATGAACGGCTGCCCGAATTAGTTGATCGGCTGAAACATATGGTTAAACAAGGATCAAAAATATTTTGGGTCTGCCCTTCAATTGATGAAACTGATAGCCAGCTAGTTGCGGTTAAGAAGCGTTTTGAACAATTACAAAAATTTTTGGCCCCCTCGTTGGATTGCTTCATGGTCAATTAAAAAACATAGAAAAACAGCGGGTGCTGGACAATTTTACGAATGGCACCTTGCAAATATTAGCAACTACCACAATTATTGAAGTTGGGGTTGATGTAGCCGAAGCTGATATTATGGTTATTGATGATGCAGACAAATTTGGCCTTTCGCAGCTGCATCAATTAAGAGGCAGGGTTGGCAGAAATAGGCGCCAGAGCTATTGTGTACTGCTCTATCGTGAACCACTTTCCCCCATAGCTAAATCCCGTTTAGAAATTTTGGTTAAAACCCAAGATGGCTTTGAAATTGCTGAGCAAGATTTAAAACTTCGTGGTAGTGGCGATATATTGGGAACCCAACAAAGTGGTTTCAATGTTTTTAAGCTGGTCGATATCCATTCCCACCATATTTTATTTCAACCCGCCCATCAGCAGGCAAAATTAGTGATACAAAAAGACCCATTTTTAAAAGAGGGGGATGGAAAAAATTTAAGGAATTTATTACATATTTTTGACAAATATAAAGCAATCCGAATTATTGACGGAATTTAATATATAAAAATTTACTTGCTCATCGTCAGATTTTGGCTATTTTCTGATTTTGTTGAATTTTTATTGATGGTTACTTTGATAATCCAACTTAAACTTTTTTAATATTGGGGATCCGTAATGGCTAAGAAATTACCGCCAAATTACAAACCATCCGAAGACGAACCGTTTATGAACCCCAACCAATTAGAATATTTTCGGAAAAAACTTTTAGATTGGCGCATCAGCCTGGTAAGAGAAACAGCGGAAACTTTAAATAATCTGCAAGCAGAGCCCTTAGATGACAGTGACTTGGTAGACCGTGCCGTTCATGAAGCGGATGTGGCAAGAGAATTAAGAACACGGGATCGGGAAAGAAAACTAATTGCCAAAATTGATGCGGCTTTGCTGCGCATTGAAGATGGAACCTACGGTTATTGTGAAAAAACGAATGAACCCATAGGAATTAAAAGGCTAGAAGCCAGGCCGATTGCTACCTTGACCTTGGAGGCTCAAGAACTCCATGAACGCCTGGAAAAAACCAAGCGAGACACTGATTAAATAAAGCTTACATCAACAACATAAAAAATCTCAGCATAGGTAGGTATTTACCTTATTTTTGCTCCCTTTCCGGTCAAGGATGATTTTCCGATTTCGGCATTTTAATAAAAGGGTTTTCTTTAGCTCTCTGGCCACGACGATACATATGATAACCCACAGGAAGAAATGCTAAATAAGCTAGCGCTAAGGTAATAATAACGAGCCAGGGGAAAGTTGCCACTAATGCAGTGATCATCCCCCCGATCAGCAGATACGTAGAAATTAATTCTTGTTTAATTCGAAAACTTTTCAAAGATAAAGTAGGGAATCGACTGATCATCAAAATAGCAACTACCATTAGCCATATCCCCCATCCCCAAGGGAAAACAACAAATTCTTTTTTAATTTCAAAATTGATAATAATTGGGAGAAGGGCTAACACGGCTGCAGCAGGCGAAGGCAATCCTGTAAAAAATCTCGGGTCATAGGAATTTGGCTGATACCCTAGCTGGCTGTTGATGTTAAACCGGGCTAATCTTAAGGCGCAACAAATCGTATAAATCAAAACAATGGCCCACCCAATCGCCTGTAATTGGAACAAGCTAGCTTGGTAAATAAGAACTGCCGGAGCAACCCCGAAAGACACAAAATCAGAAAGCGAATCAAGCTCTGCCCCAAATCTGCTGGTAGCCTTTAATAAGCGGGCTATCCTGCCGTCCAACCCATCAAGGATTGCGGCCACAAAAATTGCCGCTACAGCGTCCTCCCAACGACCCTGCAAGGTAAAACGAATACTCGTTAAGCCCGCACAAAGCGCCATGATAGTAATCATATTGGGGATTAATTTATGAAGCGGTTGGGTTGCTATGTGATTATTTTTTTTCTTAGACATTTTTATACGCCAATTATTTTATTCATTAACAGCAGCAAGCACTGTTTCACCACCAACCGCTGTTTGGCCTTTTAATATTTTGATTTTAACCCCTAATGGTAAATAAATATCTAAACGGCTGCCGAATTTAATGATACCAAATTTCGCCCCTTTAATCACTTTTTGTCCTGGCTTCAAGCGGCATACAATACGTCGTGCCACCAATCCTGCCACTTGCACAAATACAATATCTTGACCGTCATTCCTTTTAACCCAAATAGCTTGACGTTCGTTGGCATCACTCGCTTTATCAAATGAAGCATTTAAAAATTGTCCTGAATGATATTTTAAAGCGATAACTTCGCCGGTCGTAGGAATCCGGTTTACATGGACATTAAATACGCTCATAAAGATGCTGATTTTTATGCATTCTTCAAAAGGTTTTTGGGTTAAAAGCTTTGGCGGGAATAAGATTTTGGAAACCCCTATGACCAACCCGTCAGCCGGGGCAACTATTTCTCGGTCATTATCATCGATAATTCGACGGGGATCACGAAAAAAATATAAACACCAAACAAATAGTAATAAAAAACCAAGCCCTAAAGGTATCCAGAGCAAAAAAGACAACACTGTTAAAGTGAAAAACAAAAAAATAAAAACCCAGCCACTTGGATGGATTGGCGGTAATATATAACGTATCAACTGAACCTCTTATGGTAGTTAATTTCTTAAAAAACAACATATTGGCAGGATTTTTTAGCCTATTTTAGCCATGGGTAGTTTTATAAATAATGAAGTATTATATAAGGACTTAACGTAATACACAACTTAATGAACAGGTGACGGTATATTTTTTTTAGAAATCCGGTGCCTTTGCAGGGGCTGCAGGATTATAAATGGGTGGCAAACTTTTCAGGTAAATAGCAATAGCCTGAAGGTCATAATTGGATAGTTTACTACTGGAATTAATGACAAATTCCATCATCTTACCCCCTACCACATCACCGTCGGGTAAATTGCCGAATTTAAGCAAGGCAATAATATCGCTTTCTTGCCACTTTCCCAATCCGGTTTTCTCATCAGGGGTAATATTTGGAACTAACGATCCTTCGTAATCTTTAGGATTACCACTTAACTCTTGGCCTTTTTCTATATTGCCGAACAATTTTCTAGGCGAGTGGCATTCCGCACAATGTCCAATTGCCCGAACGACATATGCACCCCGATTCCATTCTTCGGTTTTCAAGGGATCATATTTATAAGGTCCTGGTTGGAAAAACATAAATCGCCAAAAATTACTTGAAAAGCGCCAATTAAAAGGAAAATCTATATTATGCGGCTGGTTCCGGTTCTCTGATATGGGTAGTGTCATGATATACCCATATAAAGAGATAATATCTTCATCGCTCATTTGCGTGTAAGAAGTATAAGGGAAACTAGGAAAAAAAGAACCAACCACACTATTTTTGCCATATCTGATAGCGTCAGCAAATTGATCCCTTGACCAATTTCCAATTCCCTGCTTGGGGTGCGGGGTAATATTCGGCGTATAAAATATTCCAAATGGGGTTTTAAGCTCAACTCCACCCGCCCCTATAGGAGAAGATGAACCGGCGGTATGACAAGACTGGCAGCCAGCTAGGGTGAACACATATCTTCCTTTCTCCACATCTGCTAACAAATGTGAATAAGGCGAAATCTTACCCCCTGATATTATTACGATGGCCAGTACAAATAGGGATAGTCGTATAAAATCTACAATTTTCTGGCTGAAATAAAATAGGTTCAATCTTATTTCCTTAATTTAGGCAATCGTCATTTCTTTGCCATCATAAAACAAGGTGTTTGCTGATGATACGTAAAAAATTATATTAATAATATGGTTTTACAACAGCTATATTAATGCTATGGAATTCCCTAACCTAACCCGACCGTAAATTTTTACCAGGCATTCGCATGCAACAATTATTTTCACAAGACTTTATCCCACGATCTATATGTTTATTTTGCGGGGCCTCCAGTGGCACCGATCCTATATATGCTAAATTTGCTTATTCTTTTGGCAAGTTACTGGCGGAAAGAAATATTCAACTGGTTTATGGGGGCGCGAAAGTTGGGTTGATGGGTATTATTGCGGATGCCGCCTTACAATATGGGGGGAAAGTGATTGGTGTTATGCCTAAACATTTATCTGGCATTGAAGTTGCCCACGCCCATTTGACGGAATTAAGAATAGTGCCCAATATGCATCAACGCAAAGAAATGATGTTCAATTTATCTGATAGCATCGTAGTTTTACCTGGTGGTTTTGGTACATTGGATGAGTTATTTGAAGTATTAACGTGGAAGCAGCTAGGGTTACATCAAAAACGGATTTTTTTATTAAATATCGCTAAATTCTGGCAACCTCTTATCAAAACAATTGATCATTTGATTAATCAAGGTTTTGTTAATCCCATCAATCGTCAACTTTTTACAATTATAGAAAATCCCGAAGAAATGATCTAATTAAGACATTCAGCATATTAAAAAATAATTATTCTATTAAAAACAAGTCATACAATTTATGTTAGAAACCCAAGGAGTTAGAATGAAAAAGATAAAAGTCCTGCAGCCGATAGTTGAATTAGACGGCGATGAGATGACTCGCATCATCTGGAAATTTATTCGCGAGAAATTAATTTTACCCTATTTAGATATTGACCTTAAATATTTTGATTTAGGCATGGAAAACCGTGATAAAACCGCTGATCAGGTAACTATTGACGCCGCCATAGCTATCAAAAAATATAATGTCGGTGTTAAATGTGCCACGATTACACCGGACGAAGCCCGCGTTAAAGAATTCAATTTAAAAAAAATGTGGAAATCACCGAACGGCACCATCCGCAATATTTTGGACGGCACAGTTTTCAGACAACCCATTATCTGCCAAAATGTCCCAAGATTAGTCCCCGGTTGGACACAGCCCATAGTTATAGGCCGTCATGCTTTCGGCGATCAATACCGCGCAACCGATATCATGATTCCAGGTGCTGGTAAGCTTTCCTTACGTTTTGAACCAGCAAACGGGTCAAAAACCGTCGATTATCCTATTTTTGATTTTCCAAGTGCCGGGGTTGCTTTAGGAATGTATAATTTGGATGATTCAATCAAGGGCTTTGCCAGAGCATGCTTAAACTATGGGCTTAGCCTAGGTTGGCCCGTTTATTTGTCGACCAAAAACACTATCTTAAAAGTTTATGATGGGCGTTTTAAAGACATTTTCCAAGAAATTTTCGATAAGGAGTTTGCCAAAAAATTCCAAGAAAAGAACATTACCTATGAACACCGTTTAATTGACGATATGGTCGCCAGCGCTTTAAAATGGAATGGTGGCTTTGTTTGGGCCTGCAAAAATTATGATGGCGATGTCCAATCCGATACTGTAGCTCAAGGGTTCGGCTCACTTGGTTTAATGACGTCCGTTTTATTATCGCCTGACGGTAAAACCGTTGAAGCTGAGGCCGCTCACGGCACGGTTACCCGTCATTACCGGGAACACCAAAAAGGCAAAGAAACATCCACCAATCCGATTGCTTCCATTTATGCTTGGACCCGCGGCCTTTGGTATCGGGGGCAATTTGATAAAACACCCGACCTACAGAACTTTGCAGAAACTTTAGAAAAGATTTGTGTAAGTACGGTTGAAGCAGGTCATATGACAAAAGATTTGGCCCTGTTAATTAGCCCTAACCAGAAATGGTTAACCACCACCCAATTTCTTGATAAGTTAGACCAAAACTTAAAATTAGCTTTACGCTAGGAAATAAAACACTCCCTGGTCTTATAAGAGTTTCTCGATAAGACCAGGGAGGTAGTAAAAAATCTTCTAGTTATTTGATGGAAATCTAGATGGCTTGCTGAATCGCTTGTAGTATGTAGGTTGTTTTTCCTTTTTCAGGGCCGCCTGCTTGGGCCATATCAGGCCTTCCCCCCCCACCCTTACCGCCCAATATTTCAGCGCCAACCTTGACCAATTTAACTGCATCAATTTTTTGAATAAGGTCATTGGTCACTGCCACCACTAAAGAAGTTGTATTAGACTCTTCCGATATCACCACAATAATACCAGAAGACAAGGATGCACGTAAGCTATCGGCGATTCCTTTTAACTCTTTAGCTGGCACTTCTTGAAGGATTTTCGTGAGTATTTTTATCCCTTTTACTTCCATAGTGCTGTCGGTTGAGGCATTCGTTCCGGTTTGGCGCCTCGCTTGTGACAATTGAATTTCTAATTTTTTTCTATTATCCAATAATTCGACTATACGCTCAGGCAATTCAGAGGCCTTCGTGTTTAAAGTCTGAGACACCTGCTGAAGCAATTTCAGTTGTTCCCGAACGAACAGTTCTGCTTGTTGGCCGACCAAAGATTCTATCCGCCGAATCCCCGCCGCTACCGCTGTTTCGGAAATAATTTTGAAAAATCCAATATCACCCGTACGTTGGACATGCGTACCCCCGCAAAGTTCCACAGAGATTTGTGGTTGATTGGCTTGATCCATCGAAACCACTCGGACTTCATCGCCATATTTTTCTCCAAATAGGGCCATTGCTCCTGCCTCAACTGCCTGTTTCATGGTCATTTGTCGCGTTTCAACCGACAGATTCTGACGAATCTTTTCATTGATATCGCCTTCAATTGTATCAATTTCCTGCGGCGTTAACGCACGATTAAAACTGAAATCAAACCGTAAACGATCTGGGGCAACTAAAGAACCTTTTTGAGTGACCTGGGTACCCAAAAAACGACGCAAGGCCGCATGCAGTAAATGGGTGGCTGAATGACTAGAACGCAAGCATTTACGACGCTTTTGATCAATTTCTAGCGTGACATAATCCTGAACCTTCAGTTGACCGCCTTTAATCTTACCATAATGAACAACCAATAACCCCAAAGGTTTTAATGTGTCGGTTATATCCATTCGGCAATTGTTTTCGGAAACCAAGTGACCCTGATCCCCCATTTGTCCGCCTGATTCTCCATAAAAAGGGGTTTGGTTGGCGATGACGGCAATTTCATCACCAGCTTTGGCTTCATCAATTAATTGACCTTGTTTTAAAATAGCTAGAACCCTGGCCTCAGCTTTATCAGTTGCATAGCCAAGAAATTCGGTGGATCCCAATTGTTGATGCAAGTCAAACCATATTTGAGCGGTTTTTTCTTGGCCGGAACCAGACCACGCCTTTCTTGCCGCTTGCCGCTGTTCTTCCATGGCTTTATTAAAACCAGCTGTTTCAATTTTAACACCTTGGCCCCGCAGAATATCTTGGGTTAAATCAAGCGGAAAACCGTAGGTGTCATAAAGTTTAAAAGCGACCGCTCCGGACAGTTCTTTGTTTTTTATTTTTTTTGTTTCCTCATCGAGCAGTTTCAGGCCTTTTTCTAAGGTTTGCCGGAAACGATCTTCCTCCACACGCAATGTTTGAATCACTAAATCGCCAGCTCGTCCTAATTCCGGATAAGATTGTCCCATTTCATTAATTAAACTTGGAACTAATTTCCAGAAAAACGGATCCTTTGGGTTTAATTTATGGGCATGGCGCATCGCTCGCCGCATAATACGGCGCAAGACATATCCGCGCCCCTCATTCGCCGGTAAAACACCCTCAGCAATTAAAAAGCTACAAGCGCGCAAATGATCCGCAATTACTCGGTGGGAGAATTTGGCTTCGCCAATTGCAGGCTGATTTGAAAATTCGACAGAGGCTGCAATAAGCGCCTGCATGGTATCAATATCATAATTATCATGCTTACCTTGCAGTAAGGCGGTCAGCCGTTCCAAACCCATTCCCGTATCAATGGATGGTTTTGGTAAATTAACCCTTTTATCTTTGGATACCTGCTCAAATTGCATAAATACCAGGTTCCATATTTCGATAAAACGATCACCATCCGCATTCGGACTGCCTGGTGGTCCACCGGCAATACCAGCGCCATGATCATAAAATATTTCGGTACATGGCCCGCAGGGACCAAGCTCACCCATCGACCAGAAATTATCCTGAGTAGCAATTTTAATAATTTTACTCGGGGATAACCCGGCGATTTTTTGCCAAAGCTTAAAAGCTTCCTCATCATCTGCATATACTGTTACCAACAGTTTTTCTTTTGATATGCCAAATTCTTGGGTAATTAAACGCCAAGCCAATTCGATCGCTCTTTCTTTAAAATAATCACCAAAAGAAAAATTGCCTAACATTTCAAAAAATGTGTGGTGGCGCGCCGTATATCCCACATTTTCTAAATCGTTATGCTTACCCCCTGCTCGCAAACATTTTTGCGCGGTTGACGCCCTCACATAAGGCCTTTTTTCTAAACCGGTAAACATATTCTTAAATTGAACCATCCCGGAATTCGTAAATAAAAGGGTTGGATCATTATTAGGGACTAGAGAACTGGAAGAAACAATCTCATGCCCTTCCCTTTTAAAAAAATCTAAGAAAGTTTTCCGAATTTCATTTGTACGAAACATGTGAGCGCCAATCCTAACAAGCTGCGAACGAGGAATATATGATCAGAAAAATCTGCTAGCGTTTATTCACCATCACCACCGGCAGCCGCCCCATCGATTAAAGCACCCGCAAGAACGCCGGTATTTTGTCTAATGGCCTGTTCGATTGCTTGAGCGACCTCGGGATGGGTGCGTAAAAATTGTTTGGCATTTTCACGACCCTGGCCAATACGTTGGGTTTTATAAGAAAACCAAGTGCCTGATTTTTCTACCACTTGCGCGGCGACACCCAAATCCACTAATTCACCCATTTTTGACACTCCCTCACCGTACATGATATCAAAATCCACTACACGGAAAGGGGGGGCAAGCTTATTTTTTACCACTTTGACTCGGGTTTGGTTGCCAACCACCGTATCTTTATCTTTAATGGATCCAATACGCCTAATGTCTAACCTTATCGAGGCATAAAATTTCAGGGCATTCCCACCTGTGGTCGTTTCCGGATTTCCAAACATAACCCCAATTTTCATGCGGATTTGATTGATAAAAATTACCATGCAACGCGAGCGGGAAATGGATGATGTTAGTTTTCGTAAAGCTTGGCTCATTAACCGCGCTTGCAACCCCATGTGGGAATCCCCCATCTCACCTTCTAATTCTGCCTTTGGTACAAGGGCCGCAACGCTGTCGACAACCAACACATCAATTGCACCAGATCGTACCAGGGTATCAACGATTTCTAAGGCTTGCTCGCCAGCATCTGGTTGGGATATCAATAACTCCCTTATATTAACACCCAGTTTCTGGGCATATGAAGGATCCAAGGCATGCTCCGCATCAATAAAAGCACAAGCCCCACCAACTTTCTGGGCTTCTGCAATCACATGCAAAGCCAATGTCGTTTTCCCAGAGCTTTCCGGGCCATAAATTTCAATAATACGCCCACGCGGCATACCCCCAATACCTAAAGCGATATCAAGGCCCAAAGAACCGCTTGAAATAACTTCAGTTTCCACAATTTTACCATTTTGGCCCAATCGCATAATTGAACCCTTGCCAAACGCCCTTTCAATCTGGCTTAAAGCCGCATCAAGAGCCTTGGTTTTATCAGACGCATCGCGATCAACGGCCTTGGTTTTATCACCTGTATCGCGATCAGCGGAACGAGCTGGGCTGGACATAGAAATGCTTCCCTTTTTATAATGAAATCCTACATTTTTTTATGTATTATCACTCTATATTGTTTGTCCATCCTTGCAAGTGAAATTTAACGTTTTGTCTTTAACACATTTTGGACTTTTTCGGCCAATTGCTTCAGGCTAAACGGTTTTGGAAGAAACTGGATACCTTGATCATTTTGTAATCTTTGACGAAATGAATCTTCCGCATAACCAGATATAAAGATAACTTTGAGATCCGGGATAATTTTATGTGCTTCTCTAATCAAGGTAGGACCATCCATTTGTGGCATCATGACATCGCTTACAAGTAAATCAATGGGCGCTACTTGTTGTTTAATAATTTCTAAAGCGGCTTCCCCGCTTCTAGCCTCAATAACCTGGTATCCTTTGTTTCTTAAAGCACGGGCGCTAAAAATTCTGACAGCGTCTTCATCTTCAACAAGTAAAATGTTTCCAACCCCTGTTAAATCCTCAATCTTGCTGGCTGCCAAATCGTTATCGTTGATTTCTTTTATATTTTGTTCTGCCTGATATTTTGGCAAATAAATATAAAATACAGTTCCCTTACCTAAGGCGCTTTCAACGAAAATATACCCTTTTGTTTGTTTAATAATACCATAAACCGTCGATAGCCCAAGACCCGTACCCTTGCCGATTTCCTTTGTAGAAAAAAATGGGTCGAAAATACGGTCCATAATTTCAGATGATATGCCGGTACCATTATCTTCAATGCTAAGCAAAACGTAATCTCCACTAGGGATCGTTTCATTGTTCACATTTATTTCGTGATCTAACGTTCGATTTTGGGTAGTGATTAATAACTTGCCGCCAGATGGCATGGCATCACGGGCATTAACTGCTAAATTAATAATGACTTGCTCCAACTGCGTGGGATCTGCCTTTATAGAGAAAAGATTTTGTCCGTGAATAATATCCAATTCCACATTTGCACCGATTAACCTTTTGAGCAAATGTGATAGTTCTGCAAGCAAATCCGTCAGGACTAAAACCTTTGGTTGTAAATTCTGCTGCCTTGAAAAGGCTAATAATTGCCTAACCAGATTAGCTGCACGATGCGAATTTTGTTTAATTTGCATAATATCTGCAAATGATTGATCGCCCGGCCGGTGACGAATTAACAACAAATCACAAAATCCTATCATGGCGGTTAACAAGTTATTAAAGTCATGAGCGATTCCACCTGCAAGCTGCCCGATTGCCTGCATTTTTTGGGACTGATTGACTTGGCTTTCCAACCGCCGTTGCAAGGTAATATCTAAAGCATAAAGAATAACAAAATTAAACCAAGGCCATGGTTGCAAGATCAGTTGACTAGTTTGCCCTTTATTCGTCTTCCATTTGGTTTCGGCAATGTATTGGGTCTGGTGATTATTTAGGGCTTCTTGAAAATTCTTTTCAATTTGCCGTTCATCTTCAAAAATTGAAAGATCACCTAAGGCTTTTTCTTCAAGTGAAGTTGCTGTTCTATATATCTGTTGTTCCAATTTTTGATTGGCCTGAACAAATTGTGCTTGCTCGCTTAAAACCCCTACCCCAATTGGCAACTCCTGAATAAACTTTAATAATTCTTGCTGAAAATAGTTGAATTGTTCTGCCTCAACACCTTGAAAAACTAATAAATTGAACTTTGCGTTCTGTTGATTGAAGACATCTGCGGGGGCATGCAAAGCGATAATCGTTATTTTTTGCTGCTTGTCATTTAATAGATTAATAAAAATTGGAGTATTAGAATGATTATTCAAATAAGGAAGCAGGATAATTTCTAAAGGTTGCTGAAATAAATATTTATTGAATTGCAGCTTTTCATCCACCTGAATAATCTTCCGCTGCAGTAAATCCACTTCAATCCAAAAGGAAGAAAATACTTTCGATTGCGCTTTTTCTCTTTCAGCCATTGGTAATAAGGGTTTTACAAGGATAGACTTGACAGACTTTACCGTAAACTCTTGGGATGTATTAGCAAACCCTGAATTGATAGAAGTTTTTTTCTTAGACGCGACGATCGCTTGATAATTAAGGCCTTTCAAAATATTATTAAGGGTTATCATCCAGGATTTTAATTCGAACCGCGTGCGGAGGCCGTAACCTGCCCAAAATGCGCCGAAAAATAGACCTATTATTCCCGCAATAAAAAACCCGTCAACCGCTATCATGATGGATCACACCCTATAAAACTCTGCTTTAATAAAATTATCTTTTCTTTTGCCACGGAATTAGTAGGATATTAGGGCAATACATCATAAATTCCTATCATTTTTTTGATCAATCATGGCCTTGGATCACCTACCAATTGAGTTATCTTCACGGTTAAATAATGTCAAACCTTCACCGACCTTAGCTATTGCCCAACAAGCGATGGCTTTGCAAGCGGCGGGAGTGAAAATATTAAATTTAAGCACCGGCGAACCCGACTTTGATACGCCCGATTTTATCAAAGAAGCTGCCATGACGGCAATCAGGCAAGGACAAACAAAATATACGGCTGTCGATGGTACACCCGCTTTGAAATCCGCCATCGCTGCAAAATTTAAGCGCGAAAATGGCTTGGTATATCAAAACAATCAAATATCCGTGGGAACTGGCGGCAAACAAATTATTTATAACGCCTTCATGGCTACCATTAATCCAGGTGATCAGGTTATCATCCCTAGCCCCTACTGGGTTTCTTACCCAGATATGGTTAGGTTAGCTGAGGGGGTGCCCGTATTCTTAGAAACCAATTCTTTTAAACATTTCAAGATAACCCCTCAACAATTGGATCAGGCTATCACTTCAAAAACCAAATGGCTGATTTTGAATAGTCCTTGCAATCCCTCAGGCACCCTTTATAACCGCCAAGAACTTAAAGAAATTGCTGACATATTATTAACTAAAAAGAATCGGCATGTTCATGTTTTATCCGATGATATCTATGAACATCTCATTTACAATGACCAACCTTTCCTAACCATCGCGCAAATTGCGCCTGATCTTTATCACCGCACCCTAACAATGAACGGTGTCAGCAAAACCTATTGCATGACAGGTTGGCGCATTGGCTATGCAGGCGGCCAAACAGCTTTGATCCAAGCAATGGCCATGATCCAATCGCAAAGCACATCAAACCCTTCCTCTATCAGTCAAGCGGCAGCGGTGGCTGCCTTGAATGGGCCACAAGATTTTATTAAGCCATTTCGGCAAACTTTTAAAAAACGCCGGGATTTTGTGGCAGATAAAATTAATAAAACACCTGGATTATCTTGTTTAACCCCTGATGGCGCCTTTTACGTATACGTATCTTGCCAGGGATTAATTGGTAAAAAATTTAAAGGAAATTATTTGATCACCAATGATAGTGATCTGGCTTCCTTATTTCTAGCTCATGCTCGCGTTGCCGTTGTGCCCGGCGCAGCATTCGGCCTAAGCCCTTATTTTCGTATTTCTTACGCCACCTCAGATACTGCATTAGCTGAGGCCTGTGAAAAAATTACCCAATTCTGTTCGCAGTGCGAATGAGTAGAATTACTGCAACCCCTTTATTTTTCTGATAGCCACAGCCGTAAGTAAAATAGCCGCGGCCGCTAAAATAATGGTTGGGCCAGCAGGGGTATCGTAATAAAATGTTAACAACAACCCACCTGTCACCGCCAAACTACCTATAAAAGAAGCCATCAAGGCCATCTTAATAGGAGAAGAGCTAAACAATCTTGCAACTGTTGCAGGGATTAACAATAAAGCGATAACTAATAAAACACCGATAATTTTAACAGATAAGGCAATACCGCATGCCAAAAATAACAAAAACCATATATTGGTTCGGAATACAGAAATACCGCTAGTCAAGGCTATTTCCGGGTGAAGCGTTACCATGATAAAACGTTTCCAACAAAATAGTACCCCCATCACGACCAATAAGCTTGAAACAGCAGTACTGAGGACGTCGCCCCAAGAAACGGTTAGAATTTCACCAAATAAAATATTTTGTAAATCTGCCCCATACTGTCGATAATTGGTGACACTAAAAATTACAATTCCTGCTGCCAGACAAATATGACTTATGACCCCCAGGATTGTATCTAGCGGAAAATTTTCCAGCCGTTCTAAGATTGCTAAGACAACCACGATAACCACTAAAACGATGCCTATGCCTACATATAAATTTTGCTGTATCATCACAGCCAAAGCTATGCCCAGCAACGTGGCATGCGAAAGCGTTTCCCCAAAATACGACATGCGCCGCCATATAACAAAGCAACCCATCGGACCCGCCATGAGGGCGATGGCAATTCCACACAGCAACGCCCGCATAAAAAAATCGCCTACCATACGCCTGTCCTAAAATATTTGTTATTGATGATGATGGTCATGGTGATGTTCATAAAAACCCATTTTTTGTTGCCAAGAAGTGCCAAATAAATTTTGAAAATCCTCATGTTGGCGAACAATCGTGGGGTGACCAAAGCAGCAAATATGTCGATTAAGGCAGATAATTTGATCTGAACTGGCCATAACCCAGTGTAAATCATGCGATACCAAAATAATCGCACAACCAAATTCATGGCGAATGCCCTCAAGCCAGTCATAAAATTCAGCTTGACCTTGTATATCTAAATTAGCGGTTGGTTCATCAAGGATAAGGATATCTGGTTTATTCATTAAGGCACGAGCCAAAAGAACCCGTTGTTTTTCCCCGCCTGAGAGATAACGCATCTGCTTTGGTAATAGTTCTTCGATCTTCATAAAATTGATGAGCGAAGCAAAATTGTAAAAAGGATCAGCAGAATAATATAAATTCAAAAAATATCTGACGGAAATCGGCATGAAAGGGCTGATCGAAAAATGCTGGGGCATGTATCCTAATTTTAAATTTTTAGGTTGGTGGATATATCCTTTATCGGGCTTTAAAATATTTAAGAACAACTTGATCAAGGTTGATTTTCCAGCCCCATTTGGGCCAATAATGGTGGTAATCTGACCTTTTTCAATTGTGAGGTTAATATTTTCTAAAATCACTTGATTTTGCCTAGAATACTGAACATCAGTAGCGCTTAATAGGGGGATAGACAATTCATCTTTTACTGACATGAAACGCATAATCCTTCTATCTCAACCACCCACGATTCCACTTTAAAATCATCGTTTTGAGTAATTTTCTTACAAAAAGCAGCACTGTCAAAACTTAGTTTTTCCTGAACAGATCGGCATTTTTTACAAATAAGAAAGCATCCCGTGTGATTTCTTGTTGGTTCGATACATCCTATAAAAGCCTTCAAACTTTCTAATTTGTGGATTAAGCCACGTTTTTCTAAAAAATCCAAAGCTCTATAAACAGTTGGGGGTGCCGCATTCTTTTGAGTTTTTGCAAGCTCACTCAAAACCTCATAAGCAGTCACTGGCTTGTGGCTACCCCACACCATTTGTAGTATTCTTTGACGAAGCGGGGTTAATTGTTCACCTGCTGCATGGCAGATATTTTCAGCTTGTAGCAAGGCTTTGGCGATACAATCAAGGTGGTTATGTTCTATCTGTCACATATTGTTACACTTTTTATTGACTTCCAATTCGATATTGTTACGTTATAACATAACATTACTATAGATATCAATAGTAAATTGTTTTTTGTCTTTATCTTACAGTCTGATTAGGAGCAAGGATGGTTAAAAAGTTGGCATTAAAATTTATTTTTACTATTTTTATAGGAATAGCGTTATTAAACAACCCAACTTACGGGCAAAATCCACCAAATGTAGTTATAAGTATTAAACCGATTCATTCTTTAATTTCCTTCCTCATGCAGGGGATAAAAGAACCCCAGGTTATTGTTGACGGTTTTTTATCAGAACATGAATATTACCTAAAACCATCAGATATACGGAAATTGGAGCAAGCCCAACTTGTTATCTGGGTAGGAAATACGATTGACCCATTTATGTATTCATACGTCAAAAATGCCCGCCATACACAAATCATCATTAAAGTCCAAGATATCCCTGGCCTCAGTCTTTTTTCGTTACGTCAGGGAGGGGTTTGGGATCAACATGATCACTGCCAAGAAGATGATCATCATGCCGATCATGCGGAAGAAATGGATCATCATGAGTTAGATGAAAACCATAATGATGCCTGTATTCATGATAATGAAGCCAAGAAACAATCGATGGACATCTTTGGCTTGATCCCCAAAACGCCAAAATAATTGCGACTTACATTAGCAATCAATTGGTAGTCATGGATCCCAAAAATCAATCCGTTTACACCAAGAATTTAGATAAATTAAAAATCCGTTTGGATGCAATCGACCAAGTAATCACCAAAAATTTAGCACCCTACCAAGGCAAGCCTATTTTAGTTGCACATGACGCCTATCAATATTTTGAAAAACGTTATCATTTAAGTGTGGTAGGTTCGGTAACCTTAACGCCAGGCGAAGCTTTGAGCATTAAACGTCTGCGCGACATTTTAGACAAAATTTCTGCTTACCCTCAAATATGTATTTTTCAAGAACCTCAATTCAATAATCAAAAATTAGCAGGAATTTTAAGCACCCCCAAAACCAATGTAAAGATTGGCATGTTGGATCCAATCGGAGCCAATATTGATACTAGTCCAGAGTTGTACTTCAGTTTATTGAAAAATATTACGCAAGCAGTCATTGATTGTTGGCATCATTAAAATATTCTTAATACCCACCAACCATTGTTAGTGGGTTCTTCGTTAATTATTCCTTGACTTTTTTTGCTTTTTAGTAGGTAAATCCTGCAGTTTGAAATGTTTCAAATTGCTAATCAGCGACGTTACCTTTGTCCATTAGCCTTACTGCCCCTTCGGGCTTAATTTATGTTATGGAATAAAAATGATGACGGAAAGAACTTTATCAATTATAAAACCAGATGCAACCCGCCGTAATTTAACGGGAAAAATCAATGCGCGCTTTGAAGAAGCGGGGTTAAAAATCGTTGCTCAAAAACGTTTTTTGCTTAGCAAAAATCAAGCAGAGAAATTTTACGAAGCCCATCGCAGTCGGCCTTTTTTTAAAAGTTTAGTTGATTTTATGACCAGTGGCCCAGTTGTTCTGCAAGTTTTAGAAGGGTTAAATGCAGTTGCTTTAAACCGTAAGATTATGGGGGCTACCAATCCATCTCAAGCGGAGGCTGGCACCATCCGTAAAGATTTTGCCGAATCTATTGAGGCAAATTCAGTTCATGGATCAGATTCACTAGAGGCTGCCAAGCAAGAAATCGTCTTTTTCTTTAGTGGCACAGAAATTATTAGCTAAAAAATTAGCGCTTGAAATAAGCAAAAGGCCAATTTTTTATTTGGCCTTTTTTATTTCAGTACCGTTAATGAATAAGAAAAATACGCATTAAACCAAGCAGCACAATAACAACAGCCGCCACATACACACTAAATTTAGTAAAATTCTTCCACATTTGCTGTCTTTCCTGTAGAATATCTACCGCTGGTAACACCGTTTTTTTATTTGATGGAGAACCCATTATTCGCCCCTATGATTTCAAACGTAAAATTCTAACGCCCTTCTCTTAGACCCTTCACAAATTCGTGCAAACCGATTTGACGCTCCCGACGCAACCGCTCAGCCTCAAGAATCGCCTGCACCTCACGCACACTTTTTTCCACATCGTGGTTGACAACAATATAATCATATTCAGCCCAGTGGCTCATTTCATCGGCTGCCTTAGCCATTCGCCTGGCTACTTCCTCCAGGCTGTCCTGCGCCCTAGCTTTCAAGCGACGCTCTAATTCCCTGGTCGATGGCGGCAGAATGAAAATACTTACCAGATCACTACGGGCTTTTTCAGATAATTGTTGGGTACCTTGCCAATCGATATCGAATAAAACATCGCGTCCTTTATGCAGCGCCTGCACCACTGTATCCTTGGGAGTTCCATAGTAATGGCCAAAAACTTTAGCATATTCCAATAATTCTTGTTGTTCGATTTTTTTATTAAATGCAGTCAAATCAATAAAATGATAATCTGCCCCAGCCTTCTCTTGAGGACGGCGTGGCCTGGTCGTTACCGAAACCGACATTTCCAAATTACTGTTTTTTTCCAGAAGCATCCGGGAAACGGTCGTTTTTCCAGCCCCTGAGGGTGAGGACAAAACCAGCATCAACCCCCGGCGCATAATAGGCGTGAATGTATTTTCTGTGGCAGTTTTGTTCATTATTATAACTATCCTTCGATCATTATTTCGTGCTTATTATCACCAATCAACCGCCATGACAATCATCATAATTGTTTGCCCCAATAAAGTCCGCACATTAAAATATTCACGAAGGAATATCAAGATTCTTTCGCAACCACTCGCCTAATAATTGGAATCCTAAAACGGCTAATGTCATACATAAGCCAGGCCAAATCACAAGCCAAGGATAATCCTCAATAAAAGTTTGCCCATCAAATAACATCTTGCCCCAGCTGGTTTGCGGATACGTAATACCAAACCCTAGATAACTTAATCCTGCCTCAGCCAGCAAAGCAAAACTAATTTGTACGGCGATTTGCACCACCCAAAGAGCCGCTAAGCTGTGCATCATGTGTTTCCGCAACATTCCAAAGCGTCTCTGCCCCATGGCAAAAGCAGCCTTAATATAAGTGTTTTTACTGACGGTGCGGAGGGTTGTATCAGTTAACCGGATAAAGATAGGAATGTTATATAAAGCAATCGCAATAATGACATTAAGAATTCCCGGCCGATAAAAGGTTGCCAAGATCAAGGCTGTTAATAAAGCTGGAAATGCTAATAAGCTATCACTTAAATAAAATATTGTGCGGTTTAACCATGAAATCTGCCAAACCCACATTAGCAACGCTAAAAAAAAACCGATAGATGATCCAAGCAAAACAGCAACGATCGCAATACCTAGAGAATTGGTTGTGCCTGCCATTAACATGGATAGTATATCTCTTCCCAGGTGATCCGTCCCCAAGAAATGAAAAGAATTGGGGGCTTGCAAGCGATCGTGTATCTCGTAATCCAAGATATCGGTTGGCAACCAAAAAGTTGCAATCACCGCCACCATAATAAAAAAGACACTTAAAAAAAAACCGGCTGACCGAACTAATTTCATTTTTCCAACATATGTGAAGGCCGCGGATCAATCCAATGGTTACATAAAGCCGAAAGAAAGTTGGCTATTAAAGTCATCGCGACTAAAACCACGAGAATAGCTTGAATGACTGGGATATCCCGCTGCTCGACAGAGGACAGTAGTTGACGGCCAATTCCTGGAATACGAAATAAATTTTCAACAATAATTCCACCAACCAATAATAAAGAAAACTGCCCCCCCATATTGGTTACCACCGCAGGCAAGGCATTAACAAGACGATGCCTATATAGAATTTGGATATCGCTTAACCCTTTTGATTTAGCGGTAACAATATAGGCCTGTTTTTGTGTGGCGATCAGTGAGGCGCGCAACAACTTTAAAATTGCGGAACTTTGAGGGATAGCCAAGGCCATTGCTGGCAGAAAAAACTTGTAAAGTCCATTTATGAAGCCGTCTTTTCCTGTTAAACTGGCTGAAGCAGGGAAAATACCCCAGTCAAAGGAAAAGAAAATAATTAACATAAATCCCAACCAGAAACTAGGGATAGAAAGGGTAATATGGCCCCAAATATTAACTAGGTGTCCTCCTACTTTGCCTACCTTTGCAGCCGAGAGGATCGATAAAGGGAGACTGATGATTAAAGCTATGATCATCGCATATAACGCCAATAAAAAACTAACCAGGATTTTATCGCCAATAAGGGCAGCCACCGAGGATTGGGTAATATAGCTGAAACCCCAATTGCCTACAAAAAAATGGGAAAGCCAATACACATAACGCTCTAAAATGGGTAGATCCAATCCCATTTGCTGCTGCAAGGCATGCAATGTCTCTGGGCTGGCCTCCACACCTAAAACAAAACTGGCGGAATCGCCAGGCAATAGGTTAAAAATCAAAAAGAGCACCCAGGATATGATGAGCAAGTAAAGCAGATTTCTGAAGATAACAGTTATCACATTCATTGGTCACCAAAATGGACTTTTATCTTAGGTCCCAAAAAACTTCTGTCATATCGTTTGCTTGGATGGGGCTGTTTTCCCACATCCCACCCAACTGGGCATTCCAAACCCCATGTTTTGCAAGCTGGAATAAGAAACAATTGACAGAATCATCTGCCAACATCTTTTGAGCAGATTGATACAGGGGGATTTTTTTCTCATCCGATGTGGTTTGGGCAACCAAGTTAATTATATCTTTAAAAGCAGGATTATCATACCCGAAATAGTAATCCAGCCTTGCGTAAATATTGATATCGAGGGGTTCGGTATGAGAAATGATGGTTAAATCAAAATCCTTGCGGCGGAAAACGTCATCTAACCACTGCGCCCATTCAACCGGGATCAAATCAATTTTAAAGCCTGCTTTTTGCAGTTGTGCGGCCGCAATCTCCCCGCCGCGGCGGGCGTAGGACGGTGGAGGCAGTTTGATTACCAAAGCCAATTCTCCGGGTTTATAACCGGCTTCTGATAGTAATTTCTTTGCCAAAGCCGGATTATACTGGTTTTGTTTGGTTAAATCGATATAAGCCGGATGATGGGGGGCAAAGTGGCTGCCAATAGGTGTGCCATAGCCGAACATAGCTCCATCAATAATAGATTGGCGATCAATGGCATGGCAAATCGCTTGACGAATTATTTTATTATTTAAGGGCGGGCGTCGATTATTAATCGCTAAAATAGTTTCCCCTTCTGTCGTCCCAATTACCACTTTAAACTTTGGATCTTTTTGTAATTTTGATAAAAGTTCGGGGGCAGGGAAATTGGGGAAAGCATCAATATCCCCTGATTGCATCGCAATCATGGCAGCTGTTGGATCCGAAATAAATTTAAATGTAACCTGGTCAATTGAAGGTTTTGTTCCCCAGTAAAAATAGGTCCGGGTCAATATAACTTGATTGCCTTTATCCCACCGGACAAACCGGTAAGGCCCTGTACCCACAGGACTTATTTTGTTGTTTTCATAACTTTCCTTGGCAACAATAGCCGCATCTCCCCATCCCAGATTATAAAGAAAATCGCCGGTTGGTCTTTTTAAATGAATAATCAGTGTATATGGGTCTTTGGCTTCCATCGATTGGATCGGCTCAAAAAGATTTTTTTGGGCATTAACACTATCTAGGGCCATTGCCCGTTCAAAACTAAAGATCACATCATTGGCATCGAAAGAAGTGTTGTCATGGAATCTAACATTTTTCTCCAGAGAAAAAGTATAGACTTTACCATCCCCAGAGATAGTCCAACTTTTCGCCAACAATGGCTGTACATGACCATTACGGTCAATCTTGGTCAGCCCTTCAAAAAGATTGGCATAAACAATCTCATCAATAGCCCCAGCCGCCCCCGCTGTTGGATCTAGATGGGGAGGCTCTAAAACCATTCCAACACTTACACCAAGCATACCAACTCTGGTCATACCGGCGTTAGAAAAAATTGCCATAAAAAACAAAATTGTAATTAAGAAAAACGGCCGTATCAGTTTAGCTACCATGCTTATCTCCTAGCACACAAGTTTAACAGCAGGACATAACGCCAAATGAATAATAATAATTTTCTATAGAACTATTTCGGCTAAAACTCTGTCTATATTGTGATTGACCTTTATAATCTTTGTCAAGGATAGCTTCCAAAAGGGCAATAACTGAAAATTTCTAAAAAAATATTTGCTAACAGTCTTTATCAACCAAGATAAAATTAACACCAGGCAAAATTTAAAAACATAAGTTCTTGGCATGATTAAAGTTGTTCTTGCAATTTCGATATACTTCTCTTACTTTGCTTTGATGAATTGGCGGGGTGTAGCTCAGCCTGGTAGAGTACCTGCTTTGGGAGCAGGGTGTCGCTGGTTCGATTCCAGTCACCCCGACCATTTTAAAAAACTTGATTGCCAATTTCAAACCCTATATTCACCAGGCAAATTTAATGAAAGCCAGAATATTTCAACCTTCAAAAACCGCTATGCAGTCTGGATTGGCCAACACACGGGACTGGATCCTTGAAATTATCCCTGAAACACCGCCAACTGCTGATCCTTTAACGGGTTGGACAAGCTCTTCCGATACGACAGCGTGGCAAAGGATGTTTTTTGTGAGTTTGGACCAGGCAATAGGTTATGCAAAGAATATGGGACTGGATTTTATAGTAGAGGAAGGACCCAAGAAGATTATAAAGCCCAAAAATTACGCAGATAATTTTCGGATCGACCGTCGGTTGCCCTGGACACATTAAAAAATGGATTTTCAAGTGCCCGTAGCTCAGATGGATAGAGCAGCAGCCTTCTAAGCTGCTGGCCGGGGGTTCGAATCCCTCCGGGCACGCCAAATCTACCCCCCTTCTTTTGTTATATGTAGGAAACTATTGGTACATTTGTTTTTTTAACCAAACGGATTGATTCTCTTGGGGCAGCAAGAACTTTTTATCAATAGCATACCGATGACACGACTTCATCCTTACTTGTTGCAGGTTCTTGGATGCTGAAAAAAGCAGCATTTGTTTTTAAAAAGAAAATGTCCCCGGACTGCTGTTTATAACCACCAACTCAATTAGCAGCATATCATCGTGCCATTTTCTAACATCATTTGTGATATTAGTAATTGAACTTGTTGCCCCTCAATTAAGGACCAATCAGCTATTTTGTAACGAGGGATAATTGTTTGTAAAACAGATGGGTTGTGAACTAACAGGGGTTGGCCAATATTTATATCCACCCTGCATACAAGCGAATCAGCAATTATTTTAGTTATTTGGCCTTTAATGGGGTGACTACCAGATAAAGGCACTAAAGGATTAGAATCGAATAAAGGGTTTTGGAGATGGATTAAACTGCCCTCAATATAAATATGGGTGGGTTGATTTAACAAAAACTCTGGGGTCAAAGGGATTATCAGCTGGTTGTTTCCCATTTGTATGATTGTTTTCCGATTCTGAATATCGTGTGATAAAGCCTGAACCGTTAATGAATTTAAGGGAGTTTTTAACCCTAAAACATGATAGTGCTTTTGAAGCACTTTAGCTTTTTGGTCGACTGCTACAACTTTTCCCTGATCTAAAATCATCAGATGGTCGGCCATCTGGATCAATTCATCTAAATAATGGGATACGTAAAAAATGATTATTTTATCCGGCATCATATTTTTTTTATACGGTTCAAAAAGACGAAAGAAGTTTTCTTTGCGGCCTTTATCAAGACCGGTGGTGGGCTCGTCTAGCAATAACAGTTGCTGGCTTGATATTAAGGTGCGAGCCAAAGAAACACGTTGCTTCTCTCCTCCTGAAAGATGATGAGGAAAGCGATCTAGTAAATGTGAAATCCCTAATTCTTCAATGACCCTCATAGCATTTTCTGGCAACCATTTGGCTATCGGTCTTTTAGCATAAAATATATTAGATTTTACCGATAAATGAGGAAAAAGCTGTTGATGTTGGAAGGCATAACCAATTCCCCTCTTCCTAACCGGAACATTGATGCCAGACTGCGTGCAAAGCCAATCGGTATTATTGATTTTTATTTTGCCTTTTTGCGGGCGCAATAGACCGGCCATCATGTTTAATAAGGTGGTTTTACCACTGCCGGATTTTCCAAAAATACCCATGACCTGCACATCAGGCAACTCACAACTGATATCCAATAAAAAATCTTGATTAATTTGGTGGTAAAGCTCAACCTCTATACCCATCCTACCAAAGCCCCTATATCCTTATAAAAAATACTGTTTATGCCAACGTCTGATCAGATATTCAGAAGCGGTTAAAGCTATAAAAGCAATCGCCAAAGAAAATAAACATAACCTCCAAGCAAGTGTTTCACCGCCTGGTTGTTGCATTAATGAATAAATTGCTAAAGGCAGGGTTTGGGTTTGGTTGGCAATATTCGCAACAAAGGTAATGGTTGCACCAAACTCCCCCAGGCTTCTGGCGAACCCTAAAAAAACACCCGCACAAATTCCCGGCAATATTAAAGGCAAAACAATGGTTAATAATATTCTTAAGCGGCCTGCCCCTAATATCTGGGCTGTTTGATCCCAGGCAAACCCCATATGATCGATTGATAGGCGAAAACTGCGAACCATTAAAGGGAATGCCATGATGGCAGATGACAAAACAGCACCATACCAAGAAAAAACAAAATCCCACCCAAACCATAAGTTCAACCATTCTCCTAGTAACCCAAAGTTACCGAAGACCCATAAAAGTCCATATCCGACAACTACAGGGGGTAAAATCAGTGGAAGGTAAACTAAAGCTTCCACGATGAAACGTCCCCAGAATTTCTTTCTTGATAATACCCAAGCAATGCTGAAAGCTGGAACCAAATTAAGCATGCAACTCCAGAATCCAACCTTAATACTTAAAGCAATGATTTGCCATTCGGCTTCCGTCAAAATCATGGGATAGAAAAACCTTGCTGCTCAATCAGTAGGTGATGACGCTTTTCCCGTAAAAATTGATATAAAACAATCGCATCAGCACTGGGTTGATTGCCTATTAATGCAACCGGATATATGATAGGGCCATGGCTATATGATGGAAAAATAAATAATATCTTCAGCATTGGATTTGCTGATGCGTCTGTCAAATAAACAAAACCAAACCTGGTTTCCCTTCTTTCAACTAATTTAACCGTTGCTTGTGCATCCAACGCTTTCACCAAATGGGATTGAACCAATTCCGACAATTTCAAATTTTCTAGCATTTGTTTTGTATACCGTCCCAAAGGAACAATTTGGGGGTCGCCAACAGCGATTTTTTCATCTGATGAAAGTAATTTATGAACCAAACTTATATCAGTAAACGGGACAGTGTTATCTGTTTGATGGCTAACAAGAACCAATTTGTTTCCTAGGAAAGGCTTAATATTTTCTTTAACAATTAGATGCATACCTTCTAAATAATCAACCCAATCCTGATCTGCAGAAATAAATATATCCGCTTTAGCCCCGCGCTGAATTTGCTTGGCCAGTATAGCGCTAGAAGCATATGAAACCTGCACTTCCACGTTTTTTTCTGTTTGAAACAAATTTAATAAAGGCTGGACAACCGAACGGCTGCTAATCGCTGCAAACACTGTTAAACGTGGTTTTGATTGGGCAAAAGCTGCATCATCCCACATCATAAATATTCCGATCAGTACAATGACCCTATGCCACGTACACATACGAATAAGTTTAACCATCCTATTTAAAATTCCAATAGCGAATGATAAAGGTTGACGATAACAATAAACCAACAATACAATATTAGACAATAATAACTATATTTTTAATTGCGAAATTTCGCCCATCAACAAAGATGCTTAGCAATTAATTAAGAAATGGCAGATGGTGATCTGCGATTTTATAACAAAATAAAGGGAGAATCTTATATGAGGCATTCACTGACTGCTATATTTATTGGCGTTATTACCGCATCAATAACCTATCAATCGGCTTCAGCAGGTACGTTAGAAGATGTTAAAAAACGTGGCTACCTGAATTGCGGTATTAACACAGGGTTGGCAGGATTTGCAGCCCCCGATGATAAAGGAACATGGAAAGGGCTTGATATTGATTTTTGTAAGGCGGTGGCCGTAGCTGTGTTTGGCGATCCAAGCAAAATCAGATATAAATCCTTAAATGCCAAGGAGCGTTTTACCGCTTTACAATCGAGCGAGGTTGATTTATTGGCCCGTAATACGACTTGGAATTTTTCAAGGGACGTTGACCTAAAGCTCGATTTTATTGGGGTTAATTATTATGACGGCCAGGGCTTTATGGTTCGAAGCAATTCCGGCATCAAAAGTGCATCCGAGCTTAAGGGTGCCACCGTTTGCGTGCAAACAGGTACAACTACTGAATTCAACCTGACCCAATATTCCCGGACAAATAATTTAGGAATGAAAGCCTTGACTTTCGCCAAAAACGAAGAAGCACGGCAGGCTTATCAAGATGGACGTTGCGATGCTTATACAACGGACGGTTCAGGATTGGCAGGCGAAAGATCGGTCATGGCCAACCCGAAAGACCACATCATCCTTCCGGATGTTATTTCCAAAGAACCATTGGGACCAGTTGTCCGCCATGGCGATAATGCTTGGGGAGATGTGGTACGTTGGACCCTAAATACCATGTTAATTGCAGAAGAACTAGGCATAACATCAACAAATGTTGATAGTATGCGTCAATCAGTTAATCCAGAAATTCAACGTTTGCTTGGTGTTCAAGGTGACTATGGAAAAATGCTAAATCTTTCCAGTGACTGGGCTTTTCAGATCATTAAGCAGGTTGGCAATTATGGTGAAAGTTTCGAACGCAATGTGGGCGTTAGTACCCCCCTAAACCAACAGCGTGGTTTGAATAACCTGTGGAATAAGGGGGGATTAATGTATGCCCCGCCATTCCTTTAGAAACATGTAAAGATTAATAGATTAAGAACAACAGATGCCTGTGATTTTTTCCAGGCATTTGTTGATTTTTCTTTATAAAGATAGGTTTTAACAAGGCTATTTTTTGTGTTAAGTAACCAGAAATATCGTAACATCTTTTTTCAAATTTGCTTGGTGGCAGCTTTAATAGCGGCATTTTATTGGCTGATCCAAAACACTCACGATAATTTGTCAAGAATTGGGCTGGATGTTGGCTTCGGTTTTTGGAATCAACCCGCCGGTTTTGATATCTCTTTAAGTTTGATACATTATGATACCTCATCTTCAACCTATGGTCGGGTTTTTCTTGTTGGTGTTTTAAACACCCTACTGGTATCTTTTTCAGGAATCATCGCAGCCACCTTATTAGGATTTTTTATAGGATTTTTGGGGTTATCCAAAAATTTCCTGGCCGCCAAGCTTGCCGGTTTTTATGTCGAAATCTTAAGAAATACCCCCCTATTGGTGCAATGTGTTTTTTGGTATTTCGGGGTTATTACCGCCTTGCCAAACATTCGCAACAGTCTGCATATTGGGGAGGCTTTCTTTTTAAACCAGCGCGGAGTTTATCTGCCAAAACCCCAGGCTTCCGAAGAATTCATATGGGTTATTGCCGTATTTTTTATAGCCATTATTTTAGCCGCTTTACTGATATGGTGGAATAAAAGATATCAGGAAAGAACCGGAAGAAGGTTGCCGGTGGGCTGGATCAACACCGGCATCATGGTTATTTTGCCATTAGCTTGTGTTTGGTTATTACAGGTGCGTGTGGAATGGCAGCTACCCAGATTACAAGGATTTAATTTTAGCGGTGGTATTTTGTTACCACCTGAATTTCTTGCCTTATTTTTGGCCTTATCACTTTATACGTCCGCTTATATAGCTGAAATTGTTAGATCAGGCTTTCTATCCGTAGATTATGGACAGACAGAAGCAGGTAAGGCCCTTGGCCTCAAGCAAAACCGGATTAATCGGCTGGTGATTATTCCACAAGCCATGCGGGTTATTATTCCACCTTTGACCAACCAATATTTAAATTTGATTAAGAACTCGTCCCTGGCAGTCGCGATTGGTTATCCTGATTTAGTTAGCGTCTTTACAGGCACCACTTTGAATCAAACGGGCCGGGCGATTGAAATTGTTTTGATCACGATGATGTTTTACCTCTTCATCAGCTTACTGGTATCAGGATTTATGAATTGGTATAATCGCCGTCTTGCAATTATTGAACGTTGATTTTTTCGAAGAAAAAAAATGCAGTCAACCTTACCGCCTGATCTCATATCAAAAAAATCAACCTCTCTCATCAGGGTTGGACGGTGGATACATCAGAATTTTTTTTCCTCAATCGGCAATAGCTTATTAACGATTATTCTGGTTTATTTTCTTTATCTCATCCTGCCGCCGTTATTCAACTGGCTGTTTTTTAACGCGACCTTTTCACCTGCTGAATCCCGGGCGGCTTGTAACCCAGATGGGGCTTGTTGGAGTGTGATTAGCACCCGCTGGCAACAATTTGTCTATGGTTTTTATCCAGAAGATGAACGTTGGCGCATTAATTTTGGCTTTATCCTTTTTTTCTTTTTTACCGCTTGGTTACTGATTAGGAAAATGCCAGGCAGGAAATATGCAGGGATTGCGCTATTTTTGATATGCCCATTTGTTGTCTTTTGGCTGTTTTACGGCGGTTGGGGGCTTAAACCTGTTGAGACAGGTTTGTGGGGCGGGTTAATGTTGAATTTAATTGCTGGCGGTGTTGGGATTGTTTTGAGTTTGCCCATTGGCATTATTTTGGCTTTAGGGCGCCGCTCCCATCTCTCCATCCTTCGTACAGTGTGTATTTTATTTATAGAGTTTATCCGCGGTGTTCCCTTTATTACCGTTCTATTCATGTCTTCCGTTATGTTACCGTTATTTTTGCCAGACGGGTTAGTGATTGATAAATTGCTACGGGCAATGATTGGGATTGCCATCTTCGGCGGTGCCTATATGGCGGAGATAGTCAGGGGCGGATTACAAGCCTTGCCGAAAGGGCAATATGAAGCATGATATGCTTTGGGCCTAGGATACTGGAAAATCAACCGGCTGATTATTTTACCGCAAGCCTTGCGTATCGTCATTCCTGGAATCGTTAACAGTTTTATTAGCCTATTTAAAGATACGACTTTATTAACCCAAATTGGCATTTTTGAGTTGCTGGGTATCGCACAAGCTGCTACCCGCGATGCGAATTGGGCAGGCCTTTCTAAGGAAGGATATGTTTTTACTGCTTTTATCTTTTTTATCGTTTGCTTCGCGATGTCACGGTATAGCCTTTATATCGAAAAACAATTAAACCGCTCTAACCCTAAAAACTTTGAGAAAAGAATCTAACATGAATCAACAGCCTATTATGCAGGATAGTGTTAATCCTCCTCCGATGATTAAAATGATTGGTGTTAATAAATGGTACGGCCAATTCCATGTTTTGAAAAATATTAATTTAACCATTAATAAAGGCGAAAAAGTTGTCATTTGCGGCCCGTCAGGTTCTGGTAAATCTACATTAATCCGCTGCATTAATCGATTGGAGGAACATCAAAAAGGTCACATTTACGTCAATAATGTCGAATTAACCAGCAATTTAAAAAATATTGAAAAAATCAGACAAGATGTGGGGATGGTATTCCAACAATTTAATTTATTCCCGCATTTAACAGTTCTCGAGAATTTAACATTGGCCCCTTTATGGGTAAAAAAAATGCCCAAAGCCGATGCAGAAAAATTAGCCTTTCAATATTTGGAACGTGTAAAAATTCCTGAACAAGCCCATAAATATCCGGGCCAGCTTTCCGGCGGCCAGCAACAGCGTGTAGCCATTGCCCGGGCACTATGTATGAATCCGAAGGTAATGTTGTTTGACGAACCAACCTCAGCCCTTGATCCTGAAATGATTAAGGAAGTGTTAGATGTGATGAGTGAGTTAGCAGCAACGGGAATGACCATGATTTGTGTTACCCATGAAATGGGTTTCGCAAAAACCGTTGCGGATCGGATCATTTTTATGGATTTTGGTGAAATTGTTGAAGAGAGCGCACCTGAAATCTTCTTCAACAATCCCAAATCGGATCGAACCAAACAATTTCTTAGCCAAATTTTAAGGCATTAATAGCCACTTGAAAATTCCATATAACACCGACTTCGCTTTTCGCAACTAAGATAAAATTTAGCTGGGATGATTTTCTTTAATCTTCATCGTCACTGTTGTCTTTTGGCTCAAACAACTGGATAGGTGTCGCTGGCATAATTGTTGAAATGGCATGCTTATAAATCAGCTGGACTTGAGAATCGCGCCGTAACAACAGCGAAAAATTATCAAACCAAGTGACTACCCCTTGCAATTTCACTCCGCTTGCCAAAAAAATAGTCACCAATACCTTTTGGCGACGGATATGATTAAGAAAAACATCTTGAACATTTTGTGATTTATCGTTTGCCATAATTTTTTCTACCCCTGTTGTTTTTTGCTTTGTTTGTGGGTTCATCCTTAACCGCCGGAATATATGTAACACTATAACTCATTCATTACTTTTAAGTTAATACATTGTTTTAAGAGAATTCATTAACTCTTGACAAGAAGAAACGTACAAATCCGGTTTTTCTTGAAGGAATTCTTGCGCCAACGGTTCTTCGGCACGAATTAGAATAGCTTTGCAACCTGCATTAACCGCACATGAGATATCAATATCAGTGTCGCCCAAAAACCACACTTGTTTACCCCTTATAATTCCGCTTGGATGCAAGGCCATTTCGACCGGTTCAACGGCGGGTTTGTCTTTTAAAGCGTCCCCTGCCCCAATAATTTTTCCGAAATACTTGTTCCACCCTAAAGCAGTGGCCTCTTTTCTTAAAAGCCCTCCGCTTTTATTGCTGACAACCGCCAGATAGCATCCTTGGCGATGAAATTCTTTTAATAAATCTTCAGCCCCCGGCATAGGTTTTAAATAATTCAAGTGATGTTCTGCAAAAAATCCATGAAAGATTTCCCGAGCCGTTTGCCAATGTTCTCCAAACAATTGTGGAAATGAGTCCCTTAGGGAAGCTTTAACTTTTTGTTTTACCTCAGACAAAGACCATTCAGGAAAATTCATTTTTTTTAACGTAACATTCCAGGCTTGATGAAGCAAAAACCAGCTGTCAACCAAGGTATTATCCCAATCAAAAATCACCGCTTTGGGTAAATTATTCATTATTTTATGCGCGGGAAAGAATTGGTAATTGTTGCAGAAATTTTTTGTATTCCTGCAAAATATCTAAGGTAAATGGGCCAGGCTTACCCCCACCAATCAGGGTATTATTGATCTGACAAACAGGCATGACAAAGGCACTACTGCTTGTTAAGAATGCTTCTTTAGCCTCCAAGGCTTCTTGTAAACTAAAAGATCTTTCTTCCAACCCTACCTGATGATCATGCATTATTTTTAATAAGGTTTGCCGGGTAATCCCATTAAGGATAGATTTACTCGCTTTGCGTGTAATCACCTTGTTTTTGTGGGTAACAATCCAAGCATTGCTTGATGTGCCTTCAGTCACCATGTCCTGGCTGTCAATCAGCCAAGCTTCAAAAGCATTATTTTCAGCCGCTTGTTGTTTTGCCAGAACATTTGGCAGCAGTGATATGGATTTAATATCGCAGCGTTTCCAACGCAGATCAGGAAGGCTAATAATTTTAACACCATTTTCTTGATTTTTAGTGGAAAACTGCAACCTTTTGGTCGTCATAATGACCGATGGTTTGCTTGACACAGGAAATTTATGATCCCGGGGTGCAACACCCCGATTTATTTGTAAATATATTATCCCGTTCTTCACATCATTACGGCGGATTAATTCCCGCATAATGAGTTTGATGGCAGCACGTGATAACGGCATGCGGATTTTAACTTCTTGCAGTGACCCCTCTAAACGGTCTAAATGTCCTTCTTCATCGACCAAACGGTCTTGGTAAATCATGACAACTTCGTAAACACCATCGGCAAACTGATAACCACGGTCTTCAATATGTATCATGCCATCTTGATGGGCAGTATATTGACCGTTTACATATGCATATCTGGACATAAGGTTTTTTCCTCAAAACAAACTTTAATTTAATTTTGGTAAGTTCAATTAACGATCCAACTGACCTAAGCCCAATAATTTTAACTTCCGATGTAAAGCCGAACGTTCCATACCGATAAAATTAGCAGTTTTTGATATATTCCCCCCAAAACGGGTAACCTGGGCATTCAAATATTGTTTTTCAAATAATTCCCTGGCTTCCCGTAATGGTAACGACATGATCTCTTCCGTCCCCTCTTTATCCAATGAGGCAGGCCCAACCCTATTGATATAAGCTGGCAGCATATCGGCAGAGATTGAATCATCAGGGTTATTTTGCGCCAAAATCAGTAAGTGTTCAATTACATTACGTAATTGCCTCACATTCCCAGGCCATTCATACGCTTGCAATCTCGCTGAAGTCTCAGGGGACAACAGACGCTGCGCCAAACCGGCAATCATTGCCCTTTCGATAAAAACGCTGGCTAAAGGCAAAATATCTTCGCGCCGCTCCTTTAACCCCGGCACATGAATAGTTAACACATTTAACCGGTAAAACAAATCTTGCCTAAATCTTTTCTTCTCAATTTCATGTTCAATATTCTTTGCAGTTGAGGCTAAAATGCGAACATCCGCTTCAACCCGTTGCCCCTGCCCACCAATTCTCTCAAAAAATTGTTCCTGTAATACCCGAACCATTTTTGCCTGAGTTTCCAAGGGCATATCAGCGATTTCATCTAAAAGGATGGTTCCGCCGTTTGCCTTTTCTAACAACCCAACTTGAGAAGAATCCTGACCGTTGCTGGATTTGCTGCCAAAAAGTTCAACCTCTAACTTATCTGGCTTAATTAAGGCACAATTTAAAACCACAAAAGGCGCTGCAGCGCGTTTTGAATGCCGGTGGATTAATTTAGCGACTAATTCCTTACCTGCCCCTGCGGGTCCAGTAATTAACACCCGACCGCCAGTCGGGGCAATTTTCAATATGGCTTGTCTTAGTTGAGAAATTAAAATGGATTCGCCAGTTAATTCTTGGGGATCATCAGCCTTAAGCCTTAATTCTGCATTTTCCATGCGAAGTTTTGCGTGTTCCATACACCGACTAACCACGAGTAACAAATGATCAGTTTTAAATGGTTTTTCGATAAAATCGTAAGCACCTTGGCGGATCGAGTTAACCGCCGTTTCAATATTGCCATGGCCGCTAATCATGACAATAGGCAATTCCGGATATTCACGATGAATCAAGGATAAAAGCTGCATACCGTCCATCGGGCTATCTTGCAACCATATATCCAAGATAATCATGGAAGGTATTTTTTGGGCCATTAAGTCTAATGCATTTTTACTATTGTCGGCTTGCCTGGTATGATAACCCTCGTCCTCCAAGATTCCGCTTATTAAGCGGCGGATATCGGCTTCATCATCAATAATTAAAATGTCTAAACTCATGAATATAATAAACTCAATCTAATAACATGTTTGCTTGTTTATCAAACTCAAACTCAACGAAAGTCTTGTTGCCGTCTTTATTCCCCAATTTCAAAATCCCTTTGTGATCTTCAACAATTTTTCGCACAATAGCAAGCCCTAGACCGCTACCATTGGCTTTGGTTGTTACATAAGGTTCGGTTAAAATATTCAAATATTTTTCAGGCAACCCGCACCCATTATCTTCCACTGTAATCACAATTTTATTAGAAGTGCCTCCTGCAGTCAGGGTAATATGCCCTTGTTCACTATCGGGTTTTTGCTGCCTATTCTTTTCAATTGCTTGGACAGCATTTAATAAAACATTGGTCAATGCCTGGCCAATTTGTCGTCCATCAATTTTCATCATTATCACGGGTTCTAGAAAATATGTATCAAAAATAATATCCTGATGTCCTTGCGATTGAAGGAAAACCGCTTGTTTGCAAATATTAACCAGGTTCTCATATTGGAAAATCGGTGTAGGCATTCTGGCAAATGCTGAAAATTCATCAATAAGACGCTTGATCGTATCGACCTGATTGATAATTGTGTCAATACATTGATCAAATATATCCACGTCAGACGTAATATATTTTTGATATCGTCTTTTTAGCCTTTCCGCTGACAATTGAATGGGGGTTAAAGGATTTTTAACTTCATGTGCAATACGCCTTGCAACATCGGCCCAGGCTGCTTTACGCTGGGCCACCAGCAAACTACTAATATCATCGAAAGTAAGAACATATCCATGATTGTTCACAGTTGTTCCATTGCGTACCATTTTTGTTGTAAAAGTCCGCTTAACATTCTTTCTTTCTATTTCAATTTGTCCTTTAACCGTTTCATAGCGGCTGGAGGATTGTATGGTTTCAAAAAATTCCCTTATTTCAGGAAAAATTTCAGAAAAATGGCTGCCCAAAAACTGATTGCTATCTAATTCTAGTAAGTGGATGGCAGATTGATTGATTAAATTAATGGTGCCATCTTCACTGATTCCTACAACTCCAGCTGAAACACCCTGTAACACCAATTCGGTAAATTGCCGACGTTCATTCACTTCAATATTTTTAGTAATTAGTTCTTGTTGCTGCAGAGATAAACGTTCCGTCATCTGGTTAAATGTACGGTTTAGGATATTGATTTCATCAACCCCACCCAAATAAGGAACTCGCGTATTTAAATCCCCATGCCCGATTTTTTCTGCGGCCGCAATCAATTGGGTAATAGGCTGGAATAATTTACCGGAAAAAACCAGTGCTACCCAAATTGCCCCCATCAAAGCCAATGAAGCAATCACGATAAAAATAAGCGCAAAGGTCACTTGAATTTGGAAACGGCGACCTTCCATGTTTTTGTACAATTCGACCGCTTTGCTCGTTTCTTCGACATATCCAAGGATTCTGACATCAATTTTTCGGCCAATGTATAAATAAATATCATTTTGCCAATCCACCAATACCATTGCACGCATCCGGTCTTCGGTAGGGCCAGACAAAATGATTGTTTCACCATTACGGGCACGCTCAAAAGCGGAAGGGGAAACATCCGGATTAAGGGCAGCCGTTAGACTTAGGTTACCAGCCGCCAAAACTTTTCCTTGGCCATTTAATAATAATACTTCACTTAAAGAACGCACGGAGCTTTGTAGTAAAATAAAATTTTGGATCCGTTTTGGATTAGCTTCAAAAAGAGGTCCTTCATATTTCAAGTCATTGGCCATCGCTAAAATATCGCCAACAATGCTACGCTGATGTTCCAATAAATATTCATGGGCCACAACTAACGAATTGTAGACAGCCTCTTTAACACTGTCATTAAACCATTGGTTTAGGCCAAAATTTAAAAACAAAGTGGTAAAGATCGTGACGATAATGGACGGGATGATAGCTAGCGCACTAAACCAAAAAACGAGACGGGTATGAAGCTTGGCACCAGCCAACCCTTTTTTACGTTGTAACCATAACGAAATTACCTGTTTGGCAATAATAACCATTAATAAAAGCAATACACCAAGATCAGCGGTCAGAAGCCATAAAATGGTTGACGAGCTGACCTCTGCAGACACGGCCCGTTGAATCATAAAGAAAGTAATGATTGCAAGCGGTATGGCTACTGCTACCAAAACCATCGCTAATCTGCGTTCAAGATCAATACGCTTGATCTTAGCCCAAAATCTTCCTTGACGCTTAGAAGATGACAAGGGTTCATTACCGCTTGATTGATGGGAACCACCAACTGGAGGCACACCAGCAGAATAAACTTCTAAAGCTGTATTAGGTAATGATGATGTTTTCCGAGATAATTTTCTCATCTAAAACCTTTCCTAAGTTTCAATAGGATTGGTGAGCGGTGTTTCACTATATAAACGTCGAATTAATCCATCAACTTGTCGGTAATCCGGTTCTCGGTTAACTGCAACCCTGAATTCTGCCGAATTGGGAAAACCCTTACTATACCAACCTAAATGTTTGCGGAAAATCCTGAATCCGGGTTCTTGCCCATAATGGGTCAGGGTGTCTTGAAAATGATTAAGTATTGTTTCTAATTTTTCATCACTACTCGGTTCAGCAATTTCTTGGTTATTTTCTAATGATTGCATGACTTGATGAATAAACCACGGTTTACCATAACTGCCCCGCCCAATCATCACACCATCTGCACCCGAAAGGTTTAAGGCGTTAGCGGCATCTTCCATGGTTAGGATATCCCCATTCACAATCACAGGAATTTTAATGCTTTCCTTAACTTCACGTACAAAACGCCAGTCTGCTTGGCCTTCATAAAATTGGCAGCGGGTGCGCCCATGAATCGTAATCATTTGAATACCGCAATTTTCAGCGATTTTAGCAAGTTTTGGAGCGTTCAGATTTTGATGGTCCCACCCCATACGCATTTTAAGGGTTACCGGAAGTTTAACAGCTTTTACTGTTGCTTCCAAAATAGCTGCCGCTAAAGGTTCATCCCGCATCAATGCAGAACCAGCATAACTATTGACAACTTTTTTAGCCGGACAACCAAAATTAATATCAATAATTGCCGCCCCTTGATCTTCGTTTAATTTAGCGGCTTCTGCCATCACTTCAGGCTCACAGCCCGCTAACTGGACAGACATGGGAAAATCATCTGCACTTTGCTGAGCCATTTTTAAAGATTGACGGGAAGACCTGATCATGGCTTGGCTGGCAATCATTTCAGATACCACTAAGCCAGCGCCAAATTTCCTTACCGCCCGCCTAAAAGGCAGGTCGCTAACCCCAGACATCGGCGCTAAAATAACCGGGCAAGAAATAGTTACCGGACCAATCTTAATTGGTTTCAATTTAAAGCTTAGCTTATTTTCTAAGAAATTTGATGCTGACATCGGTGCTCTGATTATACTTATTAAATGACAATGTTACCGTAATAATTGTTGTTTGGCCTTCACCATAATGCTTTGTTCACAAAAAGTATAGACATCCTCTTATGAAAATAACCCAACTCTTCATACCCATAAAAAAGAAAAGGCTGCATTGTTTAATGCAGCCTTTCTCTCTGGAACTACTGTTTAAAAAAACTTAGAAATCCATGTCACCGCCGCCCATACCACCCATACCGCCCATACCACCTTGGGAAGGCATTGATGGAGATTTTCTTTCTGGACGTTCTGCAATCATCGCTTCAGTTGTAATTAACAACCCAGCAACAGACGCGGCGTCTTGTAAAGCGGTCCTAACAACCTTGGTTGGATCAATGATACCGGCTTTGAACATATCGGTATAAACACCTGTTTGGGCATCAAACCCCCAATTGGTATTTTTGCTTTCTAACAATTTACCAACCACCACAGCTCCATCCGTACCAGCGTTATCAGCAATCAAGCGTGCAGGTGCCGATAAGGCGCGGCGGATGATATCAATCCCTACCCGTTGGTCATCGTTTTCAAACTTCAATTTCTCTAACGATTTAATAGCATATAGTAACGCTACTCCACCACCCGCAACGATCCCCTCTTCAACCGCCGCCCGGGTTGCATGCATGGCGTCTTCAACACGGTCTTTGCGTTCTTTTACTTCCACTTCAGTAGCACCACCAACACGGATAACCGCCACACCGCCAGCCAACTTGGCCAGACGCTCGGCTAACTTCTCTTTGTCGTAGTCAGAACTGGTTTCATCCATTTGCGCCCTGATCTGGGTGCAACGGCCTTCGATTTCTTTCTTTTTACCAGCGCCATCAATAATAGTAGTATTTTCTTTGTCGATAATGATCTTCTTGGCTTTCCCTAACATATCTAAAGTTACGGTTTCCAATTTAATGCCTAAATCTTCTGAGATCACCTGGCCACCCGTTAAAATTGCAATGTCTTCCAACATGGCTTTCCGACGATCACCAAAACCTGGCGCTTTTACGGCGGCAACTTTTAAGCCACCCCGTAATTTATTCACAACTAATGTCGCCAAGGCTTCGCCTTCTACATCTTCTGAAATAATCAAGAGGGGTTTCCCAGATTGGACGATGGCTTCGAGTACCGGTAACATCGGCTGTAAACTTGTCAGTTTCTTTTCATGTAACAGAATGAAGGGAGAATCTAATTCCACTTGCATTTTTTCTGGGTTGGTTACGAAATAGGGTGACAGGTAACCGCGGTCAAACTGCATCCCTTCGACAACATCGGATTCTGTTTCCATCCCCTTGGCTTCTTCGACCGTAATCACGCCTTCATTGCCAACTTTCTCCATCGCATTGGCAATCATATCGCCAATTGATTTTTCACCATTGGCTGAGATGGTACCAACCTGTGCAATTTCTTCCTTGGTTGACACTTTTTTGGAACGCTTTTTGACATCTTCGATTACGGCGTGAACCGCTAAATCAATGCCGCGCTTCAAATCCATCGGATTCATTCCAGCCGCAACTGACTTACCGCCTTCCCGAACAATAGCTTGCGCTAAAACAGTTGCAGTCGTTGTGCCATCACCCGCTTTATCATTGGTTTTTGAAGCAACTTCGCGCACCATTTGAGCGCCCATATTTTCAAATCTATCAGCCAATTCAATTTCCTTGGCAACCGTCACACCGTCTTTTGTAATCCGGGGTGCGCCAAAAGATTTCTCAATAACAACGTTACGGCCTTTGGGGCCTAATGTAACCTTCACGGCATTGGCTAAAATATCAACGCCGCGAAGCATCTTCTCACGGGCTTCTGCGCCAAATCTTACATCTTTAGCAGCCATAATATTAAAACTCCTCTATGATTATTTCTTTTTGTTGGTAGTTTTTGTGGCACCTTCAACAATGCCCATGATGTCGGACTCTTTCATAATCAACAAATCCTCGCCATTCACCCTAACTTCTGTGCCAGACCATTTGCCAAACAGCACAATGTCACCAACTTTAACAGACAATAGCTGTAACTTTCCGTCTTCGTTGCGGGCGCCTTCGCCAACAGCTAAGACTTCAGCTTGCATCGGTTTCTCTTTGGCTGTATCGGGGATTATAATTCCGCCTGGTGTCTTTTCGTCTTGCTCAACGCGACGAACTAGAACGCGGTCATGAAGCGGCCTAAATTTCATTCATCTTCTCCTGAAATAATCGTGTAATTATTGTATATATCGCTTAATCATGGCGGTTGCATAAAGTATCAACAATTTTTGTTGGCACTTGCAATGCCTGAGTGCTAGTGATGTAGGAACTGCAGTTTCATATGTCAATAGATTTTATAAATTATTTTATTAATCTGCTCTGTTACCCTTATCCTTACACATCTTAAAATTTATAAATATATGATGGATAAGAAAATTCTTATTGGTGATAAGAGTTGATCTTGCTAATTTGCCACCCTGACAATTCAAAAAATTGTTTTATAATGAACCGATAAGCCATATCCTCTATTAATTAAAAAATAAGCCATGCCATCAAAAAAAAAATTGCAGACACCCTTATTCAGACCAAGCGCCAATATCCGTTGGTGGTTGATCATATCTTGCCTAATGGTATATGGGGCGGTAGTTATTGGCGGATTAACAAGATTAACTGATTCGGGTTTATCGATTGTGGAGTGGCAACCAATCAGCGGGATATTTCCACCCCTAACGATGGATGCTTGGCAAAAAACTTTTAAGGCTTATCAAGCAATCCCTGAATTTCAATTAATTTATCCCCAGATGACTTTAGAAGAATTCAAGGGAATATTTTGGTGGGAGTATATCCACCGCTTGTGGGGGCGTTTGATTGGCCTGGTTTTTATCATCCCTTTTTTATTTTTTTGGTTAAGGCATAAACTTCCACCTTATGTGAAGACAGGAGGGACTGGTATCTCGTTATTAATCATGGGTCAAGGATTAATGGGTTGGCTGATGGTAAAAAGTGGCCTTGCCAGTCGAACGGATGTTAATCACTTAAGATTGGCAGCCCATCTGAGCTTGGCTTTGCTTATTTATAGTTGGCTATTATGGCTGGTATTTAAGGTTTTTTCACAAAAATTACGAAACCCGGGTCTTCCAAAAATGGCCTTATCGCCCACCAACCAACAACCCATTTATTTACTTGGTATCATCGGCCTATTCTTAGTTAGTTTAACGATTATTTCGGGATCGCTAGTAGCTGGCTTGGATGGCGGGTTGATATATAACACATTTCCCTTGATGGGGGGCAGGGTTCTGCCAGAAGAATTTCTGCAAGACCGCTCTTTCTGGTACGTGCTTTTAGAACAACCGGCAGGTGTTCAATTTTTGCATCGCGCGATGGTTTTCCTAAGCTTCGGGTTTGGCATTTTTTATTGGGTAAAATGCCATCGCCATCCTGATAATAAAATACGCCATGCGACCCATATGGGCCTCTTAGCCATTATCATCCAAATATGTATAGGGGTAACCACCTTGCTGCTGGTTGCCCCCCTACCGTTGGCTTTATTACATCAAACGGGTGCCGTCATTGTTTTATCCAACTGGGTATGGATATTATATACCCTGCAAAATTATAACTTATCTCTTAAACTAAACCAAAGCATGGCGGCCACCTGCAATGGCCAACGCAATAACGTTCCGCCAGGAAATGGCTGATTGGGAAGAGAAGCGATTAAATTAAACCGCTTGAGTTCGCCTGTAATAGCTTCAGCAATTAAACGGCCTGCTAAAGCTGTCATACTAAGCCCCTGCCCTGAATATCCATGGGCATAATAAAAACCAGGAAATAGCTGGCCAATATCAGGAAGGCGCGTATTCGTAATCGCCAATTTCCCGCCCCAAGCATAATCAATCTTTACATCCTCCAATTGTGGAAAAGTACGCAACATAAACTTTCTCACAAATTCCTGCATATTATGGGGGGGATGATTGGTATAAGTTTCCCCGCCTCCATAGATTAATCGATAATCTTTAGAGAAACGGTAATAATTAACTACAAATTTTGTATCACAAACGGCCAAATTTTGTTTAATTAATTGCTGGGCTTTTTCTATTCCCAAAGGCTCTGTTGCTAAAATAAAATTAACAATTGGCATAATTCGGGCTGCCAATTTTTTTTGCAATTTAAAAAGATATGCATTGCAGCACATGACCACCTTTTTCGCATAGATTTCACCCTGCAGGCTGCGAATCACATATCCTGACCCTGAGTCCGTTCTTTTAACCTCAATAACCCGGGTTTTTTCGTAAATTTGAATTCCCCTTTTTTGGCAAGCGGCGGCTAATCCCAACGCATAATTTAAGGGATGCAAATGTCCTGCCCCGCTATCAATCATCCCACCCCAGTAATTTTTGCTTGCCACTATTTCTTGGATTTCTTCTTTTTTTAAAAAACGGGCGTGCTGATAGCCAAAGATTTTTTGAGCAACCTCGACATCTTCTAAAAGACAAGGCAAATGGGATGATTTTGCTGCAGCCACCAATAAGCCCGGTTGATAATCACATCGAATTTGATATTGCTGCAAGCGGGAAAGGAGAATTTCTTTGGCTTCCTCAGATAAGACCCATAATTCTTTCGCTTTGGCTTCGCCAAACATAGTAATAAGTTCGCTTGCTGTTAAACGCAGCCCCGCATGCACTTGCCCACCATTCCTACCCGAGGCGCCGAAAGCAACTGTTTCAGCTTCTAATATAACTGCTTCAATACCTTTTTGCTGCAACTCTAAGGCCGTATTTAACCCGCTATAGCCGCCGCCAATGATACACACATCTACTTTACTGTTCTTATCTAATACAGGGAATACAAGTTGTTGATTAGCCGTTGCATGATAATATGAATTTAATAAAAAACGATCCGGCATATTTTTTCCTAACTCGCCTAGATATGTCTTTAATGCAACACATCTTATATTTTAGGTTTGAGACCCTACAATTACATTGAATACAATGATTTATTCTAGTACTTTCCTTCGGTTGTATATGTAAATAATGGATAAAATATTAAACAAAGACAACTTAAAAACAAATCATTACGCGGTGTCTTATTTAGACAATTATTAAGCCATGTTTCCGTTGAGTAGATAAAATATTTTACCCATATTTTGTCATGGCAATATCTAAACAAAAAATAGCACTTTCTGTTTTACCTCTATCCGTTGAAAAAGCGGTAAACTCGTGGGGTTCTATCGTTAATCAATTCAAAGTTTTTTATTATGAAAGTAAAACCTATAGACAATAGCTCAAATAATTTCTTAAAACCAATTTTATCGTTGCCAAAAACGCCTTGGGCTTTTGTCTGGTTTTTTGTACGCCATAAATTTGCCCTCAATTATATTCTAATCATTCTAGCTATCCTTGCAGGCAGGATATTCGATACACTGGAACCTTATTTTGTCAAAAAACTTATTAATGCTTTGGCAGCGAATAATGTGATATCCATCAAAGAAACTGAAACCCTGTATTGGTTTATGCTATTAGTTGGCGCGTGGCTAATGGGATCGTTGTTTTTTCGAATCCAGAATATGATTGATGTGCGCACCGCCCCCTATTTGCGGGAAACTGTACAAAATCATATGTTTGGTTATTTGATTGGCCATTCGCCCCGCTATTTCCAAGATAATTTTGGTGGTAAATTAGGGCAGAAAGTTAAAGAGGCTGCTAAAGCCTGCATGAACATCTTGGAAATGATTACTGTTAATATGGTGGGCTTACTTGCTTTAATGGCAGTTTCAACCATATTGCTTATTCAACAAAACCCTAAATTCGCTATTATTTTAGGAATTTGGGTATGTGCGTATATTACTGTATCTGTCTTGCTAGCGAGACGCTGTGTGGGCCTATCTGCAGCTTTTTCAGCCCAAGGCAGCATCGTTTCTGGTAAAATGGTTGACGCCATCAGCAATGCGGAAAGTATCCGCGCTTTTGCCCGGTGGCGGCATGAACGTTTAAATCTGGGTGAAGCTTTCGCCGAAGAACGTCGTCGTTCAATCAAATTGCGTTGGTTTTTAATTATGATGCGGCTTTTTCAAGCAGTCGCAATTCTGAGTATGATTGCAACGTTAAGCTATATGGCCATTAATGAAGTGATCGATGGCCAGATGGATATCGGAGCTTTTAGCATGGTTTTTGGCTTAACTTCTTTTATTTCGATGAATGTATGGGGTTTATCCAATGAGTTGCTGGATTTCTTTGAAGCGATCGGCACTTTAACCGAGTCACTTGACTTGGTTACCAAACCTCATGAAATTATCGATCAAGCCAACGCGAAACAGTTAGTGGTCAAACAAGGAAGAATTGAATTCATCGGGATGAATTATAATCACCCCGATGGGTTGCAACAATTTCGTGATTTTTACTTAACAATTAATCCTGGAGAAAAAGTTGGCTTGGTTGGGCCTTCTGGTGCCGGGAAAAGTACTTTAATCAAATTATTGCGACGGCATTTTGAGCCTAATTCTGGCAAAATTTTGATTGATGGAGAGAATATCCGGGAAATAAGCTGGGATTCTTTAAATGAAAATATTGCCGAAGTTTCTCAAAATCCTTCCGTTTTCCACCGGCCAATTATGGAAAACATCCGGTATGGCAATTTGCAAGCAAGCGATAAGGAAGTAGAATTAGCTGCAAAGCAGGCTTACTGTTATGATTTTATTATAAGTCGCCCCAGCGGGTATAATACGATTGTGGGTGAGCGCGGCATCAAGCTTTCCGGCGGGGAACGCCAACGGATTGCCATTGCCCGGGCAATTTTAAAAAATGCTCCTATTGTCATTTTGGACGAAGCCACTTCTGCCCTTGATTCTGAATCAGAATACTTCATTCAGCAAGCTTTTAAGCATTTAATGCAAGGACGTACAGTGATTGCCATCGCCCATCGTTTATCAACGATTGCCGGAATGGACCGTATCCTTTATATGGAGGCTGGTCAAGTACTGGAACAAGGTAATCATCAGGAATTGCTTCAGAAAAAAGGAAAATATGCGGCGCTTTGGAACCGTCAAGTGGGTGGTTTTATTTCCCCAACGTAAAATTTTAGGAAAGCAAGGGAATTGCTACAGATATTTCATTTGGAAGCTAGTCTGGATATAAATGTCCTTATTTAGCACCCTCTTTTTAACCTAGCTTATAAAGCTAATATAACAGAACTTAACGGCAATATCTGAGAACCCGCCGGACTTAAAGACTGCCTATAAGCAAGCATTTTCAGCATTTAAGCATGGATATTTCTGGATAACAAACAGCTTAGGATGCTAATGGGTTTTCTTACTATCTTCTGCCAAAAGATCACGAATTTCTTTTAGCAAAATTTCCTGTTGCGTAGGTGATAGTGGTAATTTTTCTTTTTTAACAGCAACTTTATTAAGTGCCTTAACCAGCAAAAATACAGCAAAGCCTATAATACAAAATTGAATGAAGCTGTTAAAGAAAGCGCCGTATTGGATAGCTGCTTTGCCAGTCTGGTCTAATTTCCAAGAAAGTGCAGAGAAATCAATCCCGCTGAGAAGATATCCTAACGGGGGCATTAGGATATCTTTAACCAATGACTCAATAATTTTCCCGAAGGCAGCACCAATAATAATACCTATCGCTAAATCAACAACATTGCCGCGCATTAGAAATTTTTTAAATTCTTGAAACATTTTGTTACCTTGCTGTAATCGTTTTTATTTTTGTATTAATCCTGTGATAAATATTCCTTGGCGAAGCCCACCATTTTGGATATTAAATCAAATTGATTAATCACCTGATAATCTTTTGTTGTTAAGATTGATAAAATGTACACTGTTTTTTTATTAATTTGTTCCAATATATTTATGACATTCGCTTGGTATGGCCATTTAAAAAATCCATCCTTGAGTTTATGGAAAGCCATTCTTATCAGCTGGGGTATCGCTTTTTTTGAATATTGCTTGATGGTACCGGCCAATCGATTGGGTTACGGCCCCTTTAATGCCGCTCAACTCAAAATCATCCAAGAAGTTATTACCATGACCGTGTTCGCCATATTTGCTGTTTTTTATTTAAAAGAACAGATTGGTTGGAATTATTTGGCGGCTTTCTTGTGCTTGATGGGGGCTGTTTATTTCATCTTTGCTTTCAAATAAATTTTATATCCCCTTATCATTTAAGGATTTATCGCCTATTTACGTTTTTTTACCTTGCGGGCTTTTAGCAACTAGCGAAGAACCTGATTTTGTCTTATTAGTTTTTTTTGCGCTAAAAGATGTAGGGGAAGGCAGCACCGGCATTTCTAATTCGGCAGACTGCAGCCTACGAATTTCATCGCGCAATCGCCCCGCTTCTTCAAATTCTAAATCGGCAGCCGCTGTTTTCATCCGTTCTTCTAAATCAGCGATTACCTTTTGTAAATTATGGCCAAGATGATGAAAAATTTCTTCAGATATTTTGGTGTCAACCGTAACATGGTCTTGTTCATAAACACTTTGCAAAACATCATGAATGGATTTGCGGATAGATTCTGGGGTAATGCCATGTGCAGCATTATATAATTGTTGTTTTTCCCGCCGGCGGTTTGTTTCACCTAGGGCTTTCTCCATTGATTGTGTTACCTTGTCCGCATATAAAATAACCCTGCCATCAATATTGCGTGCTGCTCGTCCAATCATTTGGATGAGGGCAGTTTGCGAACGCAAAAAACCTTCCTTGTCTGCATCCAAAATTGCCACGAGCGCACATTCTGGGATATCAAGGCCTTCCCTTAATAAGTTAATACCTACCAAGACATCAAAAACACCCAAGCGCAGGTCGCGGATAATTTCAATGCGCTCCAGCGTTTCAATGTCAGAGTGGAGATAACGCACCTTCAGCCCTGATTCTTGTAAATATTCGCTTAAATCCTCGGCCATTTTTTTTGTTAAAGTGGTAATTAAAACCCGTTGGCCTTTAGCGGCAACTTGGCGGCATTCTGCCATCACATCATCCACCTGGGTTTCAATCGGGCGGATAATGCAAACCGGATCAATTAATCCGGTAGGCCTAATCACCTGTTCAACAAAAATGCCCTGTGTTTTATTTAATTCCCATGGCCCGGGTGTCGCTGAAACAAAAACGCTATCGGGGCGCATTTTCTCCCATTCCTCAAATTTTAACGGACGGTTATCCAAACAAGATGGCAAACGAAACCCATAATTGGATAAAGTTGATTTTCTGGAAAAATCGCCCTTATACATACCGTTCACCTGCGGAACAGTCACATGGCTTTCGTCAATAAATAAAAGAGCATCTTGTGGCAGATATTCGAATAAGGTCGGTGGTGGTTCACCTGGTTTACGACCCGTCAAATAGCGGGAATAATTTTCAATTCCAGCACATATCCCGGTTGCCGTGAGCATTTCTAAATCGAAGGCTGTCCGCTGTTGCAACCGTTGCGCTTCTAACAATTTCCCTTGTTCATTGAGAATTGCCAATTGGGTTTTCAGATCTTGTTGAATCTGCCTTATAGCTTTTTCCATTGTAGGTTTTGGGGTCACATAATGGCTGTTAGCATAAATTTTAATAAAATCCAATTTGCTTATTTTTTCGCCCGTTAACGGATCAAACTCTGCTATAGCTTCAATTTCGTCATCAAAAAATGATAATTGCCATGCACGATCCTCTAAATGGGATGGAAAAATTTCAATACTGTCCCCCCTTACCCGGAAGGCACCACGCTGAAAAGCAATATCATTCCTTTTATATTGAATTTCTACCAATTGCCTTAATAACTGGTTCCGCTCAATCCGATTTCCCTTTTCTAGATAAATGGTCATTGCCCCATATGTTTCAGGCGATCCAATCCCATAAATACAAGAAACACTGGCCACAATAATCACATCTCGCCGTTCAAATAAGGAACGCGTGGCGGCATGGCGCATCCGGTCAATTTGTTCATTAATGGTTGCTTCTTTCTCAATATAGGTATCGGTACGCGGTACATAAGCCTCCGGTTGGTAGTAATCATAATAAGAAACAAAATATTCAACGGCATTATGGGGGAAAAAAGACTTCATTTCTGAATATAGCTGGGCTGCCAAGGTTTTATTAGGTGCCATGATCAAAGCCGGACGCTGTAATGTTTGGATGATATGAGCCACCGTAAAGGTTTTACCCGAACCGGTTACCCCCAAAAGCACCTGATCCTTTGCCCCCTCTTCTAACCCTTGAACCAATTGTTTAATGGCCGATGGCTGATCACCAGCTGGCCTATAATCAGAAACAATTTCAAATTTATGACCCTGAGAAAATTGTTTTTCTTGAATATCTGTGTTACTTAAAAGCGGATCCTGCCTGTGCATTTCTATACCCTTGATTCATCAGCATTATTGGTTAATGGACGTTTCAGATATCCTTGTTCCTGAAACCAGGCAATCATATCTTGAAATGATTGGATCACAGGTCTTACAATTAACCCCAATTCTTGTCTGGCTTTGGCTGTGTTAAAGGCCATAGGATTCGCTGCTAACCTAACACCTGTTAATGGGGCACGCGGCGGTTTTTTTGTGATATCTGCAATGATTTCACTAATGGTTGCAGCGGTTAACGCCACCCAATAAGGTACTTGCCGCTGCGGCATGGGTAAGCCGGTCATCCGCTCTAATAACTTTAAGATTTCGGATAAGCGTAAATTTTCGCCTCCCAAAATATAACGCTGGCCTGGTTTCCCATGAACCATGGCTAAATAATGCCCCATGGCTACGTCACGCACATCAATCAAATTAAAAGTTGCTTCTAAAAAAGCTGGATTATCCCCATTCAAAAAATCCAAAATCATCCGGCTAGGTGGCGTTAATTGCTGGTCACCGGGTCCAATAGGCAAAGTTGGATTAACAATCGTAATAGGCACCCCCCGTTTAAATGCCAAAAAAGCCTCTTGTTCAGCCAATAGTTTAGAGCGGCAGTAAGGACCTGGCATTTCCGATAAAGTTGGGGTCACTGTTTCGTCAGTCATTCGGTTTCGCTTAGATTGTCGCGCACTGCTTAAAATCGATTCGGTCGATGTATAAATGATTTTTTGGAGTGGCATCTCCTCAGCAACCCTTAAAACATTTTTTGTGCCAGTGTAATTGACAGACAAGAAATTCCTTTTATTTTTAGCCCAAAGATTAGGATTAGCCGCGACATGATATAAATATTCCATATCTTTTAAGGCAGATTGAATATCTTGAATTTCTAAAATCGAGCCTTGGCGATACTCCACATCCTGAATGGGATTGGCAGGCACCCTAATATCCAAAACCCGTACAAAAAATCCTTTTTTCTTTAATAAAGCAACCAAATGGCTTCCTACAAAGCCACACCCGCCTGTTACCAACACATTACTCATTTTTTACATTCATTTCCTGCACTACAAATTTTATTTTTTACCCGTTCTTTTTGCCCTTACTTCTTTTCAATTTTTTGGATGTGTCAGCTGGCCCTTTTCCACTTTTGAGATAATTTTTTAATAACGGGGCCAAAAATTGGCCGGTGTAACTGCCTGGAACGGCAGCAATCTGTTCGGGTGTTCCGGTTGCAACCACATATCCCCCCTTATCACCCCCTTCAGGTCCAAGATCAATAATCCAATCAGCGGTTTTGATGACTTCCAGGTTATGCTCAATAATCAAAACACTGTTCCCTTGATCCACCAGAGTCCCCAAAACCTCCAATAATTTCCGCACATCTTCAAAATGCAACCCTGTCGTCGGTTCATCCAGAATATAAAGTGTCTTACCAGTTGCCCGCCTGGAGAGTTCTTTAGATAATTTTATCCGTTGTGCTTCCCCCCCCGACAACGTGTTGGCTGCCTGGCCGATATGGACATACCCCAGTCCCACCTTCTGCAAGGTAATCAATTTATCCCGAACGGGGGGGATAGCTTGAAAAAAATCCACTCCGTCATCCACCGACATTTCTAAAACATCGGCAATGGACTTGCCTTTATACATGATTTCCAATGTTTCTCGATTATATCGCCGACCCTTACATTGGTCACAAGGAACATAAACATCCGGCAAAAAATGCATTTCAATCTTGGTAACCCCATCTCCTTCACAGGCTTCACAACGCCCGCCTTTGACGTTAAAGGAAAAACGGCCTGCCTTATAGCCCCGGCTATTCGACTCGGGTAACGAGGCAAACCACTCCCGAATCGGCGTAAAAGCCCCGGTATAAGTAACGGGGTTAGATCTGGGCGTACGGCCAATGGGTGATTGGTCAATATCAATAACCTTATCTAATAGTTCCAGGCCTTTTATTTCCTTATATCCTGCTGGTTGTTCACGGCTGCCAAACAAGTGTTTTGCTAAAGCTTTGTAAAGCGTTTCAATGATCAAAGTGGATTTACCACCCCCCGAAACACCTGTTATACAAGTCATAACCCCTAAAGGAATATGGACATCGATATTTTTTAAGTTATTGCCAGTTGCCCCCATAATTGTCAGCATCTGATCTTGTTTCACTGTTCTTTTAACTTCCGGCACCGGAATAGCGCGTTTACCCGATAAATAAGCACCCGTCATACTTTCAGGATGAATAAGTAACTCTTGGGGCGTACTGGCCGCAATAATTTGACCGCCGAATTTGCCAGCCGCTGGCCCCATGTCAATGACATAATCCGCTTGACGAATGGCGTCTTCATCATGTTCAACCACCAATACTGTATTTCCTAAATCCCTTAAACGTTGCAACGTTAATAATAACCTGGCGTTATCCCGCTGATGCAAGCCGATTGATGGCTCATCCAACACATATAAAACACCCGTTAACCCTGACCCAATTTGTGAAGCCAACCGGATGCGCTGGCTTTCGCCACCACTGAGGGTTCCTGAGGCGCGGCCTAAAGAAATGTATTCCAAGCCTACATTTTTTAAAAAACCCAGCCTTTCATTAATTTCTTTCAAAATTCGATTGGCAATTTCATTTTGCCGGTGGGTTAAATGTTTAGGCAAATCCATGAACCAATTCACTGCTTCCCCAATCGATTTTTGGCAAAGTTCTGAAATATTTAGGCCGTTCATTTTGATGGCCAATGCTTCCGGTTTTAGGCGCATTCCCTGACAAACAACGCAGGGAGAACTGCTTTGATACTTGGCAAATTCCTCCCTCATCCAGGTGCTATCTGTTTCTCGCCAGCGGCGCTCCATATTAGGAATAATACCTTCGAAGACCTTGTTGGTTTGGTATTGGCGCACCCCGTCATCATAACTTAATGGGAGTTTTAGGTTTTTGGAGCCATATAAAATGGTATTTTTAACCTCCTCCGGTAATTGTTGCCAAGGAGTCTTTAAACTCGCACCATAATGCTTGGCAATGCTTTCCAACGTTTGTTGGTAATAAACCGAGCTTGAACCCGCCCACGGGGCAACCACCCCTTGCTGCAAATTTAAATGGGTATCAGGAACAATCAAATTTGGGTCAAAAGCCACTTTAACCCCCAAACCGTCACAGGTCGGGCAAGCTCCGAAAGGATTGTTAAAAGAAAACAAACGTGGTTCGATTTCGTCAATGGTAAACCCGGAAACAGGACAAGCAAAGCGGGCCGAAAAAGTCGTTCTTTGGCCAGTTTCCGTATTTTCCAAATAAGCCAATCCATCCGACAATTTTAAAGCTAGTTCAAAACTATCGGCCAACCTTGTTTCTATCCCTTCGCGGATAGCAAGGCGATCCACCACCACCTCGATGGTATGTTTGATTTTTTTATTTAGAGCAGGCACTTTGTCGATTTCATACAGCTGATCATCTACCTTTACCCGCTGAAAGCCTTGTTTCTGAAGATCAGCCAGATCCTTTTTATATTCACCCTTACGACCCCGGACAATTGGGGCCAACAACATAAATTTCTGTCCAACTGGCATTTTTTTAACCATATCAACCATCTGGCTGACCGTTTGGCTTTCAATGGGCAAACCAGTGGCTGGGGAATAGGGAATGCCAATTCGCGCATATAAAAGCCTTAAATAATCGTAGATCTCGGTGACGGTACCAACCGTTGAGCGCGGATTACGCGAGGTGGTTTTTTGTTCAATGGAAATTGCAGGCGATAATCCTTCAATGCTATCAACATCGGGTTTTTGCATCAATTCTAAAAACTGGCGCGCATAGGCAGACAACGATTCCACATACCGGCGCTGCCCCTCTGCATAAATCGTGTCAAAAGCCAAGGAGGATTTACCGGAACCGGATAAGCCCGTAATCACCACCAATTGATGCCGAGGGATGTCCACATCAATATTTTTAAGATTATGTTGCCTTGCCCCACGAATGGATATTTTACCGTGGCGGAAAATTTCGTTGGCATCATTATTCATTATTTAAACCCAATTCACATTTCAATCAGTTTTTTTTAAGGACGGCACGTCTGACTACCAGATATCCATACGGTTTACTCAAGATGATGTCCTATTAATACGAAACAAGAACATTTTTGTCCATCGATTTATATATGAACTACATAACAGATTTATAATGATCCGTGAAATTTATGATAAATTATTTTATAAATTGATTTACCAAATTTTCTTCTAATAGGTTTAATTTAATTTTCTTTGCTTTAATGAAGAGTAAAATATGATTATGTTCCCTTAAAAAGGGCAATTGTTACTTGCCTTTGCTATAGAACTATTTATAATAGAACTGTTTATAATAGTGATGGAAAAAATGATTGGAAATTTGGTGTAAGCAATGAAAAAAATTACTTTTAGAACTATTTGTTTTTCCTTTGTAATTTTTATTTCTTTGTTGCAACAAATTCAAGCGGGAGAAAAAGAAGCGTGGCAAGCGCTTGAGGATAAAGATTATCAGACTGCCTATCAAGAATTTTTACCGCTGGCAAAAGATGGCAATATAGCTGCCCAGCATTATATCGGGTTAATGTATCATAACGGATATGGTGTAAAACCGGATTATAGCCAGGCTGCTCTTTGGTTTAATCAAGTGATTAACAATCCTGGGTATAATATCGGAAACCCAGCTTCCCTAGAGGACCCACAAGAGGCTATTTTAAAATTAAAACAATTTGCCCATGAAATGTTATGCACAATATATGGGATAAATAATCAAATAGGACAGGCTATTACATATGACCTTAATAAAGCCAGCATCCATTGTTTGGCTGCAGCTGATAAAGCCCATTTCTCTGAAGTTCGTTTTCTAGCAGGAAGGCTGTATATGCTAGGTCAAGGTGTTGTCCAAGATGATGGAAAAGCTTTCTACTGGTATAATAGATCGATACAGGAAGATAAGTATCCGAAATCCTTCGGCGCCCTGGCTTATTTATATCTTCATGGCAAGGGGGTCCCTAAAAATGTAAGCAAGGCAGTGGAATTGGCTCTAACAGCTGCAGAATTAAACGATCAATATTCTCAAATATTATTGTCCGGCCTTTATCTGGGAGGAAATGGTATTACCTCAAATTATCCAAAGGCTTTTTTCTGGTCAAACGTCGTTCTTCTGCACGGTAATTTGACCGATGCCCTAAAATCACAAGTGCGAACAATCCGCGAGGAAGCTTTAAGCCATTTGACTCCTGAAGAACTGGCCACCCTTCAAAAGCAGATTTTTGATTGGCGACCCCCCTCTGCTGGGAAATAAAATCCGTAAGAATTGTTAAAAGCAATCGACTATCAATGATAAAAATACTAATATAAACTCGCTTATATAAGGATAAAAACGAATGGCTGGAAGCGTTAATAAAGTTATCTTGGTTGGAAATTTAGGGAAGGATCCCGAAGTCCGTTCCATGCAATCCGGTGACCGGGTGGCCAGTTTTCCGGTCGCAACCTCAGAGCGTTGGAAAGACAAAGCCAGTGGGGAACGCAAAGAAAAAACGGAATGGCATAAAGTGGCCATCTTCGATGAGAGATTAGTTGATATAGCCGAAAAATATTTGCGTAAAGGATCAAAGGTGTATTTAGAAGGGCAGTTGCAAACCCGTAAATGGACCGATCAATCAGGACAAGAGCGATATACAACGGAAGTTGTCCTACAGCGCTTTAGGGGCGATTTGACTTTGCTTGATTCGAAATCTGATGGCTCAAGTGAAGGTCAAGATTATGAACGTTCAGCTATCCCCAATGAATTTTCCCCCGCTCCGATGGGATCAAAACCTTCTTTCAGCAATCCCAAAAATTCAAGGCCTAATACGATGGACTCGTTTGAGAAAACGATGTCCCCAAAAAATAGCAAGCCAGATTTAGATGATGACATTCCATTTTAACATAAAAAAAACTTTGCATCCTTTCAATTTGCCCCTAAATTTGTTACTATCGACATTGTTATTTTCTGCCTATAAAAATTAAAGAGAGCTTATTGTGGACAACAACATCCCTATTGCCCCCGCTAATGCGATTTCTTCTATTTCCATTGAGGAAGAAATGCGACGTTCCTACCTCGATTACGCCATGAGCGTAATCGTAGCGCGGGCGTTGCCAGATGTGCGGGACGGATTAAAGCCCGTCCATCGCCGCATCTTATATGCCATGTATGAATCGGGTTACGAACCAGAGAAACCCTTTCGGAAATCGGCGCGCGTGGTCGGGGATGTGATGGGTAAATACCATCCGCATGGGGATTCTGCAATTTATGATGCCATGGTGCGGATGGCGCAAGATTTTTCGATGCGCCTGCCTTTGGTTGATGGTCAAGGCAATTTTGGCTCGATGGACGGTGATCCGCCTGCCGCGATGCGTTATACGGAAGTACGTTTAAAAAAATCGGCTATGTCTTTATTAAATGATATCGACAAAGAGACGGTGGATTTTCAGCCAAACTATGATGATAGCACCCATGAACCCATGGTTCTGCCTGCTTTATTACCCAATTTATTAGTGAACGGGGCTGGTGGTATCGCTGTGGGTATGGCTACAAATATCCCCCCCCATAACTTAGGTGAAGTCATTGATGCGTGCTGCGCTTATATAGAAGATCCAGCGATTTCGATTGAGCAATTGATGGAATTGGTACCAGGACCTGATTTTCCAACCGGTGGCGAAATCCTAGGCTTGGGAGGGATTCGCGACGCTTATCTATCAGGCAAAGGATCGATTGTTATCCGTGGCAAAAGCCACGTCGAGCAATTAAAAAATGACCGCGAAGCCATTATTATCAGCCAAGTTCCTTACCAAGTTAACAAAGCGCGTATGGTTGAGCGAATTGCCGAACTGGCACGCGACAAAATCATTGAAGGTATTACCGAAATTCGCGATGAATCTGACCGCGAAGGCGTCCGTGTGGTTATTGAAGTTAGGCGTGATATTTCCGCTGATGTTATTTTAAGCTTACTGTATAAGCATTCGCCTTTGCAAACCAGTTTTGGTATTAATATGTTGGCTTTGCATCGTGGCCAACCTTTGCTGATGAATTTAAAACAGGTTATCGCAGCCTTTGTTGAATTCCGGGAAGAAGTGATCAACCGGCGTTCCCGCTTTGAATTACGAAAAGCCCAAGAGCGCGGGCATATTTTGCTGGGTTTAGCGGTAGCGGTGGCTAACATTGACGAAATGATTAAGATCATTCGTGCCTCTGCTGATCCCATTCTAGCCAGACAAGCCCTGATGGAACGCTCCTGGCCAATTGATACCGCCTTACCTCTTTTGCAATTGTTAGAGCAGGACATGGGAAACCCAATATCCTCAATTCCTACCCAAGCCGATTATCGATTAACAGAAAGCCAAGCAAAAGCCATTCTTGATTTACGCTTGCATCGGTTGACAGGGCTAGAGCGGGAAAAAATTGTTGCCGAAATGTCTGAGCTATCGATCCAAATCAGCCGTTTGCATGATATCTTAAACAATCGTACCCTACGTTTGCAATTGATGAAGAACGAATTGATGCAAGCGAAGACGACACTCGCAAGTCCACGCCGCACAGAGATTACCGAAAATGATTCGGATGTTGATATTGAAGATTTGATCCAACGCGAAGATATGGTGGTAACATTAACCCATAACGGCTATATCAAACGGGTACCTTTATCTGCTTATCGTGCCCAGCGGCGTGGCGGCAAGGGCAAATCTGGTATGGATGTTCGAGACGAAGATGTTGTCAACCAACTTTTTGTGATTAACACCCATACCCCGGTTCTATTCTTTTCTAATCAAGGCATTGTATATAAATTAAAAACTTACCGCTTGCCACCTTCAACCGCGCAAGGTCGCGGCAAACCTTTGGTGCAACTATTGCCCTTGGAAAAAGATGAAGCGATCGCTACATTGCTGCCCTTACCTGATCAACAAGAAACAGAGAAATTATCGATCATTTTTGCAACTGCCCTGGGCCAGGTGCGCCGGAATAAGCTTGCAGATTTTGTCCAAGTTAAATCAAACGGTAAAATCGCTATTAAATTAGAGGCTAATGATCGCCTGGTCAGTGTCCAGGTCTGCTATGATCACCAAGATGTTTTCTTAGCTACCGCAGCAGGTAAATGTATACGATTCCCAGTCAAAACCTTAAGGGTATTTGCCGGACGTAATTCAGACGGTGTCCGCGGCATTAAATTGCAAGGCGATGATCGGGTTATTTCCATGACGATGTTGGAACATGGGGCATTTTCAGCTGAGGAACGCGAGTCTTTCCTAAAAAGTAGCCGTTATTCTGCAGAAGATATGTCAGAATCAGCTGCCTCAACTTCTTCAACCGAAGAGGAAGAAGAGATAGCAGCGGTGGATTTAGATGCAAATGTTCAAAACGATCAAGAATCGTTACCTACCTCATTACAAACAATGGCTGAAAACGAACAATTATTGTTAGCTGTAACAGAACGGGGCTATGGCAAAAGGACTTCTTCTTATGCTTATCGTTTAACAGGCCGAGGTGGGGTGGGAATTGCCAATATAGAAACATCCGAACGGAATGGCCTCGTGATTGCATCTTTTCCGGTTGATAACAATAGCCATATCATGTTGGTAACGAACCGCGGCCAAGTCATTCGCTGTCCTGTTCACGACATTCGTATCAGCAGCCGCCGCACCCAAGGGGTTAAGTTATTTGATGTAGCGTCAGATGAACAGGTGGTATTCGTTACCTGCCTGACAGATGAAGATGATCAAGACATAATTGGGAATGAAGATGCTCCCTTGGAACCATTACCTTCATAGATATTGGAAATTACCATGAGAATAGGCGTTTACCCCGGCACTTTTGATCCTATCACATATGGACACATGGATATTATTCACCGAGCCGCAGAAATTGTTGATAAAATTATTGTGGCAGTTGCCGCAAATGCAGGTAAAGACCCCCTGTTTTCTTTAACTGAGCGTGAGAAAATTGTTAGGCAAGAAATTGAAAAAAGTTTGCCTGCAAGTGAAGTGCAGCGCATTGAAGTGCGTCCTTTTCAATCCTTGCTGACGCATTTCTGCCATTCAGTCCAAGCAAAGATTATTATCCGTGGGTTAAGGGCTATATCCGATTTTGAATATGAATTTCAAATGACTGGTATGAATGCACGTTTAGATCCAGGAATTGATACGGTTTTTCTGATGGCCTCAGAAAAATATCAGTTTATTTCTTCCCGTTTTGTGAAGGAAATAAGTTTACTTGGCGGTGATGTGACTTCTTTTGTATCGCCCAGAATTGCTAATTTATTACAGCAACAATTTAAGAAAAAATCCTTATTAAAATCGTAAATTTGCGCCATTCAACGAGTAGGAAAAACAGGAATATCACCGATTATCCTTTTCATCTATTCTTATTCTCAATTTCTCTATAAATAGTTGAGCTAGGGGGATGAAGGCAATTAATAAAATTTCTACGTAAAAAATACTTTGACAGTCTAGTGTCTTTTCCCTTACATATGGTTTGTTTTAAATAAACAACCTCTGTTTTAGGGGCGCGTAGCTCAGCGGTAGAGCATCTGACTTTTAATCAGGAGGTCACGGGTTCGATTCCCGTCGCGCTCACCACTTTCAAAGGTGGTGGGCATTTCTTTAACGAGATAAACAAATAAAAATCTTAAGCTGTGCTCTTAAAATCTTATTTTAGAGAAAAATTGGCTTTGTCCCGCTCAGAACGTCTTCTTGACCTTATTCAAATTTTACGCCGCCACCGTTATCCCATCCAGGGCGCCGCACTAGCGCAAGAATTGAACATAAGCTTACGCACGTTATACCGTGATATTGCCCTTCTCAATACCCAGGGGGCGCGAATTGATGGCGAAGCAGGACTTGGCTATCTCATGCGTCCAGGTTTTATGCTACCACCCCTTATGCTTCAACAAGAAGAGATTGAGGCATTGTGGTTGGGATCAAATTGGGTCATGGACCGGGCGGATGAGCGGTTAAGTGCTGCCGCACGTAATGCGTTGACAAAAATTGCGGCCGTTCTTCCAACTGACCTTAAAGAATCCATAAACCAATCACCTTTATTAGTAGGCCCAAACGACAGAGAAGATGCTTACCAAATAGATCTAACGCTTATTCGGCAAGCCATTCGTTCTGAGCAGAAAATTGAAATACATTATGAAGATTTAAGCGACAGAAAAACCAGCCGGATTATTTGGCCGATTGTTTTAACTTTCTTTGAGCAAGTGCTTATCATTGTGGCCTGGTGTGAGCTGCGTCAAGGATTCCGTCATTTCCGTGCCGATCGTATAGCTACAGCCGTTTTATTAGGGTCAAGATATCCCAGGCGGCGCCATGAGCTCATGAAAGAATGGCGATTGAGTGAAGGGATACCATCGCCCTAAATTTTATTAGCTGCTGACACAATCTGTCATGGTGATGTTTTAAGTTCTTTATTAACACAATAATCACAGCCCACAAATTGAAAGGCTGATGAAGAAATTAATGACGAACTTTTAGGAGAACAGCTATGACCGAACCAAATATGATTATCTTATACGTTACCAACCCTACCGCCAGCGCTACATTTTATCAAAACCTACTGGGATATGCCCCGGTTGAAGCATCACCCACTTTTGTTATGTTTGCCTTAAAATCAGGATTCATGTTGGGTTTATGGGCTAAACATACGGTAGAACCCGTTCCGACTTCAGCCAATGGCGCATCGGAACTAGTGTTTGCTGTCGAAAATCAGCAAACGGTGGATCAAGTTTCCAAAGAATGGAAAAAACGTGGCCTAAAAATCATGCAATCCCCCACAACAATGGATTTTGGCTATACTTTTGTTGCGGCAGATCTGGATGGTCACCGTTTACGCGTTTTTTCGCCCGTGCAATCATGAATAAATATTGGGTCGCAGTAGCTTCGGCCGAACATGTAAGGATCGGCCGTGAAACTGGATTTATGCAAATTTGTCACGGAAAATTGTCCCCCTTAAAACGGATAAAACCAGGGGATGTTATTACATACTATTCACCAACGGAGCAGTTTCAAGGAAAAGATCGTTACCAATCTTTCACGGCCATAGGTACCATCAAACGGAATGATCCCTATCAAATAGAAATGGGGGATGGGTTCTGTCCATTTCGACGCGATGTCAATTGGCTGAAAGCTTCAGAAACACCTATCAAAGAGCTTTTACCCCAATTGGATTTTTCAAGGGAACGTAAAAACTGGGGATATCAATTACGGTTTGGCCTTTTTGAAATTTCCTCGCATGATATGCAAATAATTGCTAATGCCATGCAAATGAGTTTACGCTTGAATGAATAAATCCCAAGTTCTAATTATGTAAATATTTGGCCACTTAATACCAGCATCGTCGTTGTGACTAAACTAAACGACGATGTTGGGTTTATGGCAGTAAGCCTACCCATGCAGCCAAATCCAAAAAAGTCAGCCGGTTTCTGGTAAAACGCGCATACTTAACTGCTTTTTGATATAACTCTGGCCGAAGGTTTAAATGTTCGGGCTGGGTAGGTAACCCTATCGTCTTGAACATATGAGATAAAAGTTGATGACTTAAACGATTTCTTTGAATTTTTATGCGCCATTCCGGCCAATTGACAGTTAATTTCTGTTGGTAGTTGGATTGTTTTTCGCAAGAAAATTGTTTTTCCTGAAAGACCTTCCAATATTCAGTTGCTTTCTCCTGACCAAAAACCTGAGTGAACCAAGCATGATCATATCTAAATTCAGCCGAAAACTTTAACTGCTTAAAACTTAAAATTTTTTCTTGTAAAGCAGCCATTGTTAAGGTGGTAACCGCAATGATTTCTCCATGAAGGCATTTTGAAAGTTCCATAGAATCACCTTGGGTATCAATATAATGGGCAATCATATGTTCGGCTTGGCTAGCCGGGTTACTGTTTCCCACAACCGCCATGCCAATTCCCGAGTGGACAATCAGTTGCACCAAATTATTGATAGCCCTTTGATTGCCATCCTTTAATAGCTGAACAGAGCTAATAACCTGTTTTTCAAGATCAATCAGCGGATTCAAAATTTCTTGATGATAAGGTGTCCCAACTAGGAAATGGGAAAATAACCAATCTGTTTGCACCGTTGACCGACATAAACAATCTGCCAGCCCTGCAGCGATCATTTTTTGTGGAGCACGTGACAAAATTGCCAAATCAAAAAAAGCAGCCCGAGGTGGATTGGCGGGAATTGATTTTTTAAGTCCCTGGTCAACCAAAGAAACACTGGCAGAGCAATATCCATTCATCGAAGGGGCCGTTGCAAAAACAACATAAGGGATCTTTAATTGGGTGGCCGCATACTTAACCAAATCATTAATGGTGCCGGAACCTACCGCAATTAATAACTCGCTGTCATTGGCTTCAGCGATAATTTGTTGGCTAAATTTAATATCGGCAGATAAAGGGGTGGGTAAAATAATGGAATTGCATGAATGGCTGGTTGACAAAATTTTCTTAATTTTAGCTGCTAAAACCCCATGGGTAATTTCATCGCAAATGATTGTCAGTTGCAGGGAAGAATTGGAGAAAATTGTTTTAATTAGTTGATCCACCCGATCGGATAATGTGGCAGCACTTTGCACATAACAAATTTTAGGCTGATCAAAGGAACCTTGACCGCTTATGGGAGAAGAAATCAGAAAATTTTGCTGATACTCTAGGGATGGTAGCGTTAGAATCAAAGTCCCTCCTAAAAAAGGATAGGCCTATATAACACCCTATAAGAAGAACATTGTCATTAGTTAAATTCAGATATCTTAGAATGCGTTATCCACAATTCCTTACGCAAGCATAAGAGCCGTAAAATCATCAAATTTTTATGAAAAACGGAATAACTGAACAAGATTATTCTGGTTAGAACCTTTAAAATGAAGAAAGTGCGGATAAAAAAAGAGGCCGCACCCAAAGGAACGGCCCAAGTTCAGGGAGGAAACGCCCAAAGGGGCGTATACAACAACATCAAAATGCTGCTGCAATGCAACATTCTCACAATTATAAAAGTTTTGCAACAAGCAAAATGCAATTCTGTTATAAATTATTAGATTTTACCATATTAATATTTGCAATAGTATTGCTGCAGTGCGCTTTCACTCAAATGTTATTGAAGGGCGTTGTGACCTTATACCCTAGAAAGATTGCAAGCCTTCACAAAATACTTTACAGAAGATTTTTTCAATTTTACTGATATCACTGATATAAGCTATTTGAATATACATTTTCCTAACCCTTTATTTCTGTGAGAATTGCATGCCCTCTTTTGATATCGTCTCAAAACCAAATATTGCCGAGATTGATAACGCCTTGAACGGATTAAAACGGGAAATATCCACCCGGTTTGATTTTAAAGGAAGTCATTGTACCATTGAAAGAAAAGATGACAAAGTGATTGAGATACAGGCAGATGATGAGCTTAAATTGAAGCAAGTGCAGGAATTATTAAAAATGCATACAACCCGCCGCGGTGTTGAGACTGCTTTTTTAGAATTTCTTGATAGCCAGAAAGCAGCAGGCCAAAGTGTCCGACAATCCGTCACTATTAAGCAAGGCATTGCCCATGATTTAGCTAAAACAATTATTGGGCATATCAAAGAAAGTAAATTAAAGGTTCAATCAGCGATCCAAGGGGATGAATTGCGGATCACTGGCAAAAAAAAGGATGATTTGCAAGATGTGATGGCTTTATTAAAGCGCCTGGATTTAAATCAACCCTTACAATTTAACAATTTTAGAGATTAAGCAAAATAACAAAAAGGATATTTTATGCTGACCAGTCAAAACCCCAAATTTCCTAATCCTTTACGGTTAAATCCTTTGCAATTGAAAACGTTGGCCCTTTTGCAAGTATTGGCCGGACAACAGCAGGAAGTTGAGCAAAACCAAGATGGAATTGTCGTACGTCATTTCCCCTCCGCTCATGGCAACCATTTTCATGTAGGCCCTTATGTTTTATCGGGCCAAGAACTTTCAGGACTTGGCAATGTATCGGTTTGGAAAGTATTAGAGCGTAAGGGCTTGATTAAGTCTTATTATCCCGAATACGCAGTCTTAACGCCTGCGGGCCAAACTTACGACACCATTGCTGCCCAAAAAACCTGGCATCAGCACGCCCATCATCATTAAAAAAAACAATTTTATTATATCCTTATAAATTATTTGAAAGACCATTATGTCAGAGAATACCTTACGCAGCGGCGGAAAAATTTTGGTAGATGCCCTTCAAATCCACGGGGTAGATAAAGTTTTTTGTGTACCGGGTGAAAGTTATTTAGACGCCCTAAACGCCTTCTATGATGTGCAAAATTCCGTTCAGGTGGTGGTATGCCGCCAGGAAGGCGGTGCAGCTTTTATGGCAGAAGCCTATGGTAAATTAACAGGTAAACCTGGCATTTGTTTCGTAACCCGCGGGCCAGGTGCCACCAATGCCTCTATTGGCGTGCACACCGCTTATCAAGATTCAACCCCCATGATCTTGTTTATTGGGCAGGCAGCCAGGGGCGTCTTAGGCAGGGAAGCTTTTCAAGAAGTGGATTTTAAACAGTTTTTTGCACCCTTATGCAAATGGGCTGAGCAAGTCTATGACGCAAAAAGGTTACCTGAGATTATCAGCCGTGCCTTCCAAGTAGCCGTTAGCGGTCGCCCCGGGCCAGTCGTCATTTCTTTGCCGGAAGATGTATTAACCGATCATGTGACAACGACTGATACAAATGCTTACCGCTTCGTTAACCCCGCCCCTAACCCGGAAGACATCAAAAAATTTGCAGGATTATTACAAAATAGCCAAAAACCATTTGTTTTACTGGGCGGTTCCAGCTGGACAGAATCATCTGTCGAAGAAATTCAACAATTCTGCCAAAAATTTCATTTGCCAGTCGGCACTTCTTTTCGGCACCAACATTTATATCCCAATCAAGCCTCTAATTACGCCGGAGATGTGGGGATTGGGATCAACCCTTTATTAATGAAACGGATTAAAGAATCAGACTTAATGATTGTTATCGGTGATCGTTTAGGGGAGATGACCACCAACGATTATACGTTGTTAACGCCTCCCGTTCCTCAACAAAAACTGGTTCACGTTTATCCGTCCGGCGAAGAATTAAACAGGGTTTATCAAGCCAATTTAGGTATATTTTCAACCGCTGAAAATTTTGTTCTCGCTATTAGTAAGCTTAGTTTGACGTTTAAAAATAATATGAAAGAATCCACAGCTGCCGCCAATCAGGAATATAAGTCATACTCTAAACCGGATGTTACCAATGCTGGCAATGTCCAATTGGCAAAAATTATGGGATATATGAGAAAGAAATTACCGGATGATGCCATTGTTACCAATGGCGCAGGCAATTATGCCGGTTGGATTCATCGTTTTTTCCCTTTCCACCGCTTCCGTACCCAGTTAGCTCCCGCCAATGGGGCAATGGGTTACGGCCTTCCCGCCGCAGTGGCGGCAAAACTCATTCATCCTCAACGTATCGTTGTTTCTGTAAACGGGGACGGTTGTTTTTTAATGAATGGCCAAGAATTAGCAACCGCCGTTCGCTATCAACTGCCTATTGTAATATTGATCATTAATAACGGCATGTACGGTACCATCCGAATGCACCAGGAACGCGAATATCCTGGACGGGTTATTGGAACAGATTTATTTAATCCAGATTTTGTGACTTTAGCCAAAGCTTACGGCGCTGAAGGATATTTGGTTCAGCACACAGATGAATTTTTTATAGCCTTTGATCATGCTTTAACTGCCAATAAACCCGTATTGATCGAAGTTAAAATTGATCCAGAGGCAATTAGCGCGCGCGCCAGCTTATCCCAGATCCGGGATCAGGCTATGAAAAAGATCCAAGAAAAAAAATAACACCTTTGCTCTAGAATGCACAAAATTTTTGCTTATATATAGTATCAGCCAACTAACAATTAAACCTTTATAAGGAGCGCCTATGTTAACAGTCGGTCATCATTTTCCAAGCTTTGAGCTTGATGCCGTTGAATCAATTGATCCCAAAACAGCTTTCACGAAAATCTCTGATAAATCTGACAAAGGGAAGTGGAAAGTCATCTTTTTCTGGCCGATGGATTTTACTTTTGTTTGCCCCACAGAAATTGCCGCTTTCGGTAAATTAAATGGCCAATTTAAAGATCGCGATACTGTTCTTTATGGAGCAAGTATCGACAGTAAATTTGTCCATTTGGCCTGGCGTCAAAACCATGCTGATTTAAAAAATCTGCCATTTCCCATGCTGTCCGACCTTAAACGGGAATTGTGTGATAAATTAGGAATTCTGCATCAGGATGGTGTTGCATTGCGCGCAACCTTTATTGTCGATCCACAAGGGGTGATTCGCTTTGTTGCCGTGAATGACTTGAAAGTTGGCCGTAATCCTGAGGAAGTATTGAGGGTTTTGGATGCTTTGCAAACTGATGAATTATGTGGGTGCAACTGGCAAAAAGGCCAAAAAGTTTTAAAACCGTAATATATAAAGATACTCAGTTTTAAAGCGGCAATTTCTTCTTTGCCGCTTTTTTTATAAGGAATTCATCCCATGTCCATTGAAAAATTGAAAGAAACCTTACCAGATTACGCTAAAGACTTACGGATCAATATTTCTACCTTGCAAACAAATACCTTGCTTTCGAATCAACAAAAAGCCGGTTGTTTTATTGTAGCTGCGATTGTCAGCCGCAATAAAATGGTGATAGAGAAAATTTTAGAAGAATTTACCTCCCAATTATCGCCGCAGGCTTTAACGGCTGCAAAAACAGCCTCTGCTTTGATGGGCATGAATAATATTTATTACCGTTTTACGCATTTAGTGGAGAATGAAGCATACCGTCATCTGCCTGCAAAATTAAGGATGAACGGTATCGCTACCCATGGCATTGAAAAAGCTGATTTTGAACTTTTTTGTTTGGTTGCTTCAGCCATTAATGGTTGTGCCGCCTGTTTAAATGCCCACGAACACGAACTGCAAAAATTAAACATCTCCACAGAAGTCATTCAGGAAAGCGTTAAAATAGCTGCGGTTGTTCACGCAATTGCTGCTTTATTATAATGAAACAAGCCCCCTGATGGGGGCTTGTTATTGGGTAATTTGCATTGACATCCTCTATCAATATACCACAGCACATATGATCATTGTTGCTCTCGATAGGTAAGCTCTAGAGCACTCTTAACTTTCTATTCTGCCCTACTTCATCAACTCGGCTCTTCTTCATCGGGTGGTGCTGGTGCCTCAGTTGGACCAGTATCATGTGTCCTGACATCGCCCGGATACGGCTTATTCAGTAGATCGAAATCCAGACAACCTGCTAAGCCTAACGAGCCTACAATAACTGCCGCCAAATAAATTGTTCTAAAGGCGACAATTTTCTTTTCTTCTGTTTGGTTTTTCATAATTTTTCTCCTTTTGACAAATTCAGCTTGATGTTTTCGATAAGCTGATCTTTGCAAAGCTTCGTTAATAAATCGTTAAGAACAAAAATATCGATTTAGATGTTAGGCAATCCGATGACATGAATAGGCTTTTTGAAAATTGCTCCCGAATGCTTGTTTTACAATAAAATATGATTGCATAATAATTCATGCGGCTTATTGATAAGCCAACCCGTCTTTCAAGCAACTGCCCGAAAGTAACAAATCTTGCATATAGGCACGAAGCCTACCATGCCGCCGCCTGCCTGAATAACAGGCGTTGCAAAAAATCAGCCGTCATACGCCAAATATTGATAGTGAAAGCTTGTTTTACCGTTATTCTAAGTGGGAAAGATAGCGATCTGCCTCAAGGGCCGCCATACAGCCCATTCCAGCAGCAGTTACAGCTTGGCGGAAGACCTTATCTTTAACATCCCCCGCTGCAAAAATGCCAGGAATGGTGGTGGCGGTCGAATCAGCTTTAGTTAGCAAATAGCCTTCCTCATCCATAGCAAGCTTACCTACAAATATTTCTGTAGCTGGTTTATGACCGATAGCTATAAACAACCCATCCGTTGGAATAGAATCGACAACACCAGTTTGTATGTTTTTTAATTTAACAGCGGTTACCCTTTTAGGGTTGTCTAATCCCATAACCTCCTCAACCACATTATCCCAAATAACCGATATTTTAGGGTTTTTAAATAATTTGTCTTGCATCATTTTTTCAGCGCGTAGCTTAGATTTTCGATGAATCAAAATTACTTTTTTGGCGTGCTGGGTTAAATATAAAGATTCCTCAACCGCTGTGTTCCCCCCCCCCACCACACACACAGTTTTATTTTTAAAGAAAAAACCGTCGCAAGTTGCACAAGCCGACACCCCAAAGCCCTGATATTTATGTTCACTCTCCAACCCTAACCAACGAGCTTGTGCGCCCGTACAAATAATAATCGCATCAGCAGAATAGTACGCCCCACTATCGGTTTTTACCTTGAAGGGCCTCACATTAAAATCAATCTCGGTTACCAAATCTTCAATGATCTTTGTTCCCACATGTTCCGCCTGGGCACGCATTTCTTGCATTAACCAAGGTCCCTGGATGGTTTGAGAAAAACCAGGATAATTTTCTACATCAGTCGTAATGGTCATCTGTCCGCCCGGTTGCATTCCCGTTAACATAATAGGGTACCGATTGGCGCGCGCTGCATAAATTGCAGCAGTCAAGCCCGCAGGGCCAGAGCCAATAATTAAAATATTAGTGTGGATGGATGTTTTTTTTCTATCAGCCATAATTGATCCCTAATGAGGGTGAATAAAACGTCAAAATCTACTATATAAAAGAAACTAGCATAACTTGTTAACCCTATCATAAATCTTATTTACTGTGGCACTTGCACCAAGATAATCCTTATTATAACAAAAACAACCTCTTCCTATGATCCGATATTGATTAACACACAAAATACGCTTGAGTCCTCTTTATATTATTTTTAAATATCTTTTCTTGTTAATCACTTATAGTATTTACTTATTATGCAAGCCAGTTATAAAAAATTAAATTCTTTTATAAAAGAAATCCAGACCGATTCAAAACGGTAGGCGATGGGGGAAGACGATGCAACAAGCACCTAAACACAAATTAGACGGCATCGACCTGCAAATTCTTGAAGAATTGCAAAATGATGGTAAAATGACCAATGTTGAATTATCTCAGCGGGTTGGTATATCCGCACCTCCTTGTTTGCGCCGAGTAAATCATCTGGAGGATGCAGGATACATTAAAAGTTATCATGCAGAGTTAAATGCTAACTTGTTGGGATATCATGTGACCATTTTTGCCCAAGTTAGCCTTGCTAAACATGGGGAAACCAATTTGCAAATTTTCGAACAATTGGTAAGAACTTGGCCAATGGTTCGTGAGTGCCACATGTTAGCTGGCGAAACAGACTTTTTACTTAAAATTATTGCCCCAGATTGGGAAGCTTATCAGCAGTTCTTAACAACCCAATTGACGGCTACTGTCAACGTCACGCATGTCAAATCATCCCTTGCCATTCGTAATAGCAAACACGAACCTGGGATACCTTTTGATTTATTGCGACAAGCTAAAAATAATGCCGCCTAAAAACTGAACCTGCTTTCTCAAACCACGAGTCGCTAAATTTTCTTAGGGATCGGCTATATCTTTGGTGGTTCCGCCATTGCAGGAAGCCAAATTACTCTATTTTTTTTCACTTTCTTATTTCACTTCAAGTAACAAGAGTTATTTCGCTATATAGCCTATAATGAGAAAATAGGCGGCGTTCGTTATTTGAATGCTATTTTCTCAATGCTATAGGATTTTGACCCGCCTGGTGTTGTCACTTCGACTGTTGTATCTACTTGTTTGCCAATCAACGCTCTTGCTAAAGGAGCGCTAATGGACAAGCGACCATTTTTAATATCTGCTTCATCCTGGCCAACAATTTGATACTTAATTTTTTCGTCAGTATCATCATCAATCAAGGTAACGATGGCTCCAAAAACGACTTGGTTACCAGATAATTTTGAAACATCTATAACATCTGCCCGAGCAATTTTATCCTCTAATTCCCCTACCCTGCCTTCAATAAAACTTTGCCGTTCTCGGGCTGCATGATATTCAGCATTTTCTGATAAATCACCATGCTCCCTTGCTTCAGCAATCGCCTTAATAACAGCTGGCCTTTCAATTGTTTTCAGATATCTCAGCTCCTCTGATAAGCGGGTATAACCATCAATCGTCATGGGGATTTTGGACATGTACAAACCTCTTTATCAAATAAATAAGCCGTCACTTTTATAACAAATTCATATTATAGTCACGTATTTTTTTTAAGCGCTGCTGTAAGCTGCAGACATCAATACTACTCTGTTGCAAGGCGCGGATAGCTGAAACTGCCGCTGATGCGCCGGCTATAGTCGTACAATAAGGGATGCGCAAATGCAAAGCGGTCTGTCTCGTTAGGAAGCTGTCTCTTTTGGTCTGGGGTCCTTCCGTAGTATTGAATACTAAGTGTACCTTACCATTTTTCATAGTGTCAATGATATCTGGACGACCTTCCAAAACTTTATTGACCACTTCCACCTGCAATCCCTTTTTTTCTAAGAAAGAAGCGGTTCCTCGGGTCGCAAGGATGGTAAAACCCATTGTGATTAATTGACGGCAAGCAGATAAAATTGCCAGTTTATCTTTATCGCAGACTGATACAAATACGTTTCCATGCAGCGGTAGTAACGTTCCGGCTGCTAATTGGGCTTTGGCGAATGCTTTACCAAAATCTTCATCGATCCCCATGACTTCCCCGGTGGATTTCATTTCGGGACCTAAAATAATATCTGTTCCAGGGAACCGAGAGAATGGGAAAACTGCCTCTTTAATAGCAACATAGGGAAGTTTTTGGGGTTTAAGTTCGAAGCTTGCCAAGGACTCACCAATCATCACTCGAGCGGCAATTTTAGCCAGCGGAATGCCCGTGGCTTTTGCTACAAAGGGAACCGTCCTACTTGCTCGTGGATTAACTTCTAATACATAAATTTGCGAATCTTTGATGGCAAATTGCACGTTCATCAACCCCACCACTCCTAATTCTTTGGCAAGTAGTATCGTCTGCCTTTTTAATTCATCCAACACAGGTGCGGTTAATGAATATCCGGGCAAGGAACAGGCAGCATCACCCGAATGAACACCGGCTTCTTCGATATGTTCCATGATACCGGCAATAAAGACATCTTTTTTATCGGCGATCGCGTCAACATCCACCTCAATAGCATTTTGCAAGTATGAATCCAATTGCACGGGATTATCCCCCGAAACTTGGATAGCATGGGTGATATAATGTTGTAATCCAGCCTGATCCTGAACAATTTCCATAGCCCTTCCCCCCAAAACATAAGAGGGACGCATAATAATCGGGAAACCGATTTCTTGGCCAACCCTTAGGGCTTCTTCCATAGTAGTAGCGGTCCCATTTTGTGGCTGGTGCAAACGTATTTTCGTAAGAAGCTGGCCAAAACGTTTGCGATCTTCCGCTAAATCAATCATATCAAAAGAGGTTCCTAAAATTGGAATACCTGCTTTATCAAGAAACTCCGCTAAACGCAGTGGGGTTTGCCCACCGAACTGCACAATCACGCCCAGAAGCTGTCCTTGTTGTTTTTCTAGGTAAATAATTTCAAAAACATCTTCTGGTGTCAGCGGTTCAAAATACAAACGATCCGATGTATCATAATCGGTTGAAACAGTTTCCGGGTTACAATTAACCATGATTGTTTCAATGCCAGCCTCCCTTAAAGCATAAGCCGCATGCACACAACAGTAATCAAATTCAATCCCCTGCCCGATCCGGTTAGGGCCGCTTCCTAAAATAATCACTTTTTTACGGGACGAAGGTTTTGCTTCGCATACCCGAAGCCCCTGACGAATTCCATGATAAGTGGAATACATGTAAGAGGTGTTGGATGAAAATTCTGCGGCACAGGTATCAATCCGTTTATAAACCGGATTGATTTTTAAGTTTCGCCTCATGTCTGTAATATCTTTTTCAGTAACTTTCGTCAGTTTTGCAAGCCTTTTATCTGAAAACCCATTTTCTTTTATCCGGTTAAATGCCGCTGCTTCCCTAGGCAGCCCTTCCTGAATGATTTTATTTTCTTCTGCAACAATTTCAGCAATTTGTGAAATAAACCAACGATCATATTTGCAGATGCTGCGAATTTCCTCAACCGACATACCCATCCGTAATGCTTGGGCAATAATAAGAAGCCGATCCGGTGTAGGCCGCGATAAGGCTTTTTGTAAACTAAGTTTATCATCGCCACCAGGAATGGCTATTTCATCAAAGCCGGACAATCCCGTTTCTAAAGAACGCAAAGCTTTTTGGATGGATTCTTTAAAAGATCGTCCTATCGCCATCACTTCACCCACAGATTTCATTGATGTGCCCAGAATAGGCTCCGTTCCAGGAAATTTTTCAAAAGCAAATCTGGGTACCTTCGTTACAATATAATCAATGGTTGGCTCAAAAGAGGCAGGGGTAGTTTGGGTGATATCATTTTTTAGTTCGTGCAGGGTATAACCAACAGCCAGCTTAGCAGCAATTTTTGCAATCGGGAATCCGGTGGCCTTGGAGGCAAGGGCTGATGACCGCGAAACACGTGGGTTCATTTCAATCACCAACATGCGGCCATTATCGGGGTTGATTGCAAACTGAACATTTGAACCACCCGTGTCTACCCCGATTGCCCGAAGAATGGCAATCGATGCATTGCGCATGCGTTGATATTCTTTATCAGTTAAAGTCAAAGCGGGGGCGATGGTGATACTATCACCCGTATGCACCCCCATCGGATCAATATTTTCAATGGAACAGACAATGATACAATTATCTGCCCTATCGCGCACCACCTCCATTTCGAATTCTTTCCAGCCAACAATTGACTCTTCCACCAACACTTGTTGAACGGGGGAAGCGGCAAGACCACCCCGGACAATTTGTTCGTATTCTTCTCGGTTATATGCAATTCCTCCCCCCGTACCACCCAAAGTAAAAGAAGGACGGATGACGGCTGGCAATCCTATTTTTTGAACGGCCATTTGTGCATCTTCCATATTCCGAACAATTTCGCTGCGGGGGGTTTCAAGGCCTATATTTTGAACTGCCTGCCTGAATAATAAACGATCTTCAGCCATATCAATCGCTTCGGCTTTAGCCCCGATCATTTCTACTTTAAATTTATCTAAAACGCCGGTTTGATGCAGTTTCATCGCAAGGTTTAAAGCAGTCTGCCCCCCCATCGTGGGTAATAAAGCTTGCGGACGCTCCTGTTCGATAATTTTTGTGATGATTTCTACAGTCAATGGCTCAATATAAGTTGCATCCGCCAGTTCTGGATCCGTCATAATCGTTGCGGGATTTGAGTTGACCAAAATAACTCGGTACCCTTCTTGTTTCAAAGCTTTACAAGCTTGCACCCCGGAATAATCAAATTCGCAAGCCTGCCCGATAATAATAGGGCCAGCGCCAATGATCATGATTGATTTGATATCTGTTCTTTTGGGCATATATGAAACCCTCCCGTTAATAGCTTTATAAATTTCCGTATCACATATCAACGTTGATTAAATTGACGATACTGATGGATCAATTCAATAAATTGAGTGAATAAATAGCGGCTGTCATGGGGACCTGGTGAAGATTCCGGGTGATATTGAACAGAAAAAACCGGTCTATTCTCAAATTGCATCCCTTCAACAGATTGATCAAATAAGGAACGGTGGGTGACTGTGACATAGGAAGGAAGGGTTTCGGCCATCACTGCAAAACCGTGGTTTTGGCTGGTAATTTCCACTTTGCCATTCAATAGATTTTGTACAGGATGGTTTGCACCCCGATGGCCTGAAGACATTTTCTGAGTTTTACCGTTCACCGCGATTGCCAACAATTGGTGCCCTAGACATATGCCAAAGATGGGTACGCCGCTATCAATTAATTTTTGAAGGATCGGCACAGCATATTGACCTGTCACAACCGGATTGCCAGGGCCATTTGATAAAAATATTCCATCCGGCTTAAGCTTAAGGATATTTTCCGCAGAAGTTTGGCAAGGAACAACCGTTACGCGACAGCCATAATCAACCAAACAACGTAAGATATTGCGTTTAATCCCATAATCAATCGCCACAATATGATAAGGTTGAAATCGTACCTGGTTAGCATTTTCATCCCAATTGCCGCTACCTTGCATCCATTCATATGGTTGGGAACAGGTTACATGCAAAGCCAAATCAGCAGCATCGATGTCTGGCCAATTTTTAAGTTTGGCTAACAACTGGTTGACTTGTATTTGTTCTGGCAAGATATTCCCGATTAAAGCTTTAACTGCTTTTCCCTGGCGGATATAATGGGTCAAATATCGGCTATCAACATCGGCAACTGCCACCAGATTTTCCTCAATGAACCATTCATTTAAGCTTTTTTGGGCACGCCAATTGGAAAAATGCCCGGATTGGGCCGCAAAAATACAGCCGCTGGCGAAAGACTTCCTTGATTCAGCATCCTCCGAATTTGTGCCTACAATGCCAATGTGGGGAAAGGTAAAATTAATAATCTGCCGGGCATAGGAAGGATCGGTAAGTATCTCCTGATAACCGGTGATAGAGGTATTGAAACATAATTCACCAATTTCTATTTTCCTGGCTCCCATCCCTGTACCCAAAATGGTCGTTCCATCTTCTAAAACAATAATGCCAACAGAATGATCTTCATTCTTGGAAACAATCGATTCAGGAGAATTTAAAGTGAACGGTTGCATGTCAGCCCTCACCAGTCATAGGTTTGAAGATTTTGAAACGGCATTTTGCTATCTGCCGCATACAGATCTTTACAATTTTTTTTAGGCAGCGATTAAGACATTGGTGATATCTTGGCTTTGACGTCAAGTGAACTTTTTTGTAAAAAACAGTGATTGGCTAATTTATTTGACTTACCTGATAAAGTTAATTACCCTTAAATGCCTGTATTATTTAAAGTTAATGGTCTGATAAAAACCAAGTGTTTCTTTGGTTTTTATTTGCGGTGGAGCCGCCCCATTTTAAAACAGCACCATAAAAAATGAGCTTTGCAAAATTGCGGTGTTTTAAACGGCAAGCCAATCTTTTAAAAATACTAAACGGCCCTTTGATGACATCTCATATAAACCAGGGTAATGGTTCTAATTGATATTATTTTAATCCTATTAACATAAAAAGCGGATGAAAAGCTGATGATTCTACCCTTACGCGAACGGTTTTCCGAAGAATTAAAAAGCTCGATAAAACAGAAAGAACCAAAAAAAACTTTAATCATTCGTCTCATTATTGCGGTACTTAAAGAACATGACATCGATGCCAGCAGCAAAGGCAATATGCAAGGGATCGCCGATTCAGAAATTACCGCTATGTTACAGAAAATGATTAAGCAAAGACGCGATAGTATTGCGCTTTACCAACAAGGCAATAGGCAAGATCTAGCAGACCAAGAACAGGAAGAAATAAATATTATTTCAACTTATTTGCCAAAGCAATTAAGTGATCAGGAACTACAACAAGTTTTACAGCAGTTGGTTAAAACCCTGAATGTTACCAACGCCAAAGATTTTGGTAAAGTTATGGCATCCCTCAAAACTCAATACATTGGTCGGGTGGATATGGGTAAAGCGGGCGCTTTGTTAAAACAACTTTTTTAAATTGTTTGTTGAATGGCTGATTTTAGCGATTTTATTGAACAAATCAAACAAGTTCCTATTGTTCCCTTTATTGAGCGCTGGGTTAAATTAAAACGCCAGGGACAGAATTTTATTGGCTTATGTCCCTTTCATCAAGAAAAAAGTCCATCTTTTAGTGTCAATGGAAACAAAGGGTTTTTTTATTGTTTTGGTTGTGGCACAAGCGGCAGCATTATCGACTTTGTCATGCGCCAAGATAATATTGACTTTAACCAAGCCACCCAAAAAATTGCTGATTTGTACGGCATAGCCCTGCCCGATAGGCAAGATTCACCTCTTATAGCTCCCCAGAAAAGAATTTATGCGGCCTTAGAAGCAGCCACCCAATTTTTTATCAAGCAATTGCAGGAAAAAAGCGGAAAAAAAGCCTTGGAATATTTGCTAAGACGAGGGTTGCTAAAAGCAAGTATTGATCATTTTCGCTTAGGTTGGGCTGATGATCAACGGCAAGCCCTTCAACAACATTTATTACTGCAAGGCTTTGATGAGCCAGTTCTCTTAGAAGCAGGCCTTATTTTAAAATCGGAAAACAGCGCCGCCAGCTACGACCGGTTTCGGGGACGCGTTATGTATCCGATCGTTGATCGGCAACAACGGGTTGTGGGTTTCGGCGGCAGGATACTTGATAATCCCGAAAACATGCCTACATCCTCTTTCACGGCACCCAAATATTTAAACTCCCCAGAGACTTCTGTTTTTCATAAGGGACAGATTTTATATGGAGAAATTTTTATTGCAAAAGCTGCCCGCGAGAAAAGACAGGTGATTGTCGTCGAAGGCTACATGGATGTGATTGCCTTACATCAAGCAGGTTTTCAAGAAACAGTGGCGCCCTTAGGTACCGCTATTAACGAACAACAAATTGAAAAATTATGGCAATATGTGGATGAGCCTATCATTTGTTTTGATGGTGACCAAGCCGGATTAAGGGCAGCTTCCAGGCTTATTGAGCGTGTTTTGCCTATTTTGAAACCATCGAAATCAATTTTAATGGCATCAATGCCCTCAAATTACGATCCTGACACGTTGATTCAAACTCACGGTAATGCAGCCTTTCAACAGGTTTT